>JAFYWE010000092.1 GCA_017558165.1 Bacteroidaceae bacterium | reverse complement strand
GGCTCGAGGAGTTCCTCATCAACAACGGCAAGGCTGTGGTGGTAATCAGCCACGACCGCAAGTTTGTCGATAACATCACCACACGCACCATTGAGGTGACAATGGGTCGCATATATGATTATAAGGTGAACTATTCTCAGTATCTGGTGTTGCGTGCCGAGCGTCGTCAGCAGCAGCAGAAACAGTACGAGGAGCAGCAGAAGATGATTCAGGAGACCAAGGACTTCATCGAGCGCTTCAAGGGTACCTATTCAAAGACCCTGCAGGTGCAGAGCCGTGTGAAGATGCTTGAGAAGTTGGATATCATTGAGGTTGACGAGGAGGATACATCGGCTCTTCGCCTCAAGTTCCCGCCATCGCCACGTTCGGGACAGTATCCTGTAATAATGGACGGTGTGGGCAAGGCTTTCGGCGAGAAGAGAATCTTCTCGGGTGCTACGCTCACAATTGAGCGCGGTGACAAGGTAGCTTTCGTGGGTCGTAACGGTGAGGGTAAGTCTACCATGGTGAAGTGTATAATGAAGGAGCTTGAGCATGAGGGTATGCTGCAGTTGGGCCACAATGTGCAGATTGGATATTTCGCGCAGAACCAGGCTTCGTTGCTCGATGAGGAGCTTACCGTGTTCCAGACCATTGATGATGTGGCAAAGGGTGATATCCGCAATAAGATTCGTGACCTGTTGGGTGCGTTCATGTTCGGCGGTGAGGCCAGCTCAAAGAAGGTGAAGGTGCTGTCGGGTGGTGAGCGTACACGTCTGGCGTTGATGAAGCTGTTGCTCGAGCCGGTGAACCTGCTTATCCTCGATGAGCCTACCAACCACCTCGATCTCAAGACTAAGGATATCCTAAAACAGGCGTTGCTGGATTTTGACGGTACGCTTGTGTGCGTGAGCCACGACCGTGACTTCCTCGATGGTCTCGTGACCAAGGTGTACGAGTTTGGCCACGGCAAGGTGCGTGAGCACCTGTGTGGTGTATATGAGTTCCTCGCGACAAAGAAGATGGAGAACCTGCAGGAGCTTGAGAGAAAATGATAACCCGCAGGGGTGGGGCGCGCCGTGGCGCTCGTTCCTAAGCAATAATATATGGTTGACCCTGCAGATGTGTCATTCCCGAGCTTAGTGTGAGGGATCTCTAAAGCGACATTGAGATATCTCCCATCCGGTCGATATGGCACCAACGCGAGCTTTTTAATAGGGGTCACATCTATATCATTACTATATTATATAAAGGATTATGGACAATAGTACAATAGGTAAGGAGAAAGACCCTATGGGCAGGGCCATCTCGGACTACTTCCGCACTGGCAAGGCTGCCAAGCTGAGGGTGTTTTCGTCAATGTTCTACGAGGATGAAATCCCTGTGGCAACGCTTTTCCGTGGTTTTGAGGATATGCCTCTGCAGGAGCAGAAGGCTGTGGAACTATGCCGTGGCAGGGTGCTCGACGTGGGTGCCGGCTCGGGTTGCCACAGTGTAGTGCTCAAGGAGCGCGGGCACGATGTGGTGGCTATCGACATATCGGAGCTCTCGATTGAGGTGATGAAGGAGCGCGGGCTCGATGCGCGTAACGTGAATTTCTTTGATGACACTTTCGTTGAGAAGTTCGATACCATACTCATGGCAATGAACGGAATAGGTATCGTTGGCAAGGTGGAGCGCCTTGGCGATTTCTTCCGTGCAGCGAAGAGGCTGCTTGCTCCTGGTGGCCAGGTGCTGCTCGACTCGTCAGACATCAGGTATATATTCATGAACGATGACGGCTCAATGGACATCAATCTTGCTGCCGGTTACTATGGCGAGGTCGATTTCAAGATGCGTTACAAGAACGTGACAGGTGAACCGTTTGACTGGCTCTACATTGATTTCGAGACCTTGAAGATGTATGCCGAGGAGCATGGCTTCAAGTGCGAGAAATGCATCGATGGCGAGCACTACGATTATCTTGCCCGCATTGTGGCTGAGTGATGACGGGTCCGGTGTCTATTTAAAACAGAAAGGATGGCCAATGCGGTCATCCTTTTCTGTTATCTGATTCTTTGAAGTATTCTCTTTGCCACGTTCTCGGGGGCGATCTCCATGCAACGGTAGTCGCCGTGCAGGCAGGGCTTGTTGCCGAATATCGAACATGGGCGGCAGTCAAGCGGCAGCTCAATGCAGTCCTCGCTCTTCTGGTTCCAGCCAAGGAAACCTGCAAGCGGTGATGTGGCGCCCCAAATGGATATTGCGGGTGTGCCGGTGAGCGATGCCATGTGCATGTTGGCAGAGTCCATGCATACCATTGCGTCGAGGTGGCTTATGAGCCTTAGCTCGCCGTTGAAGTTGGTACGGCCTATGAACGAGATTACGCCGGGGTGCTTGGCGCACCAAGCGTTAACGACAGCCTCCTCCTGTGGGCCGTTGCCAAAGCAGATTACCTTCACGTCCTTCTCGGCCGAGAGTGCCTCGACAACCTTCTCCATCTTCTCAATGGGGTATATCTTGCCTTGGTGGCGTGCGAATGGGGCTATTCCCACCCACTTGTCATTGCCTTTCTGTGGCAGGAATGTGCTGAACTCGCTTATGTCGCCCTTGCCGTCCTTGAAAAGGGAGGTGAAGCGTGGCTCAAATGGCAGGCCCAGGCGAGTGAATACCTCCCTGTAGCGCTGGAATGTGCTGGTGAGCTGCTGGCGGCACTTGTTCTCCTTGCGGGTGAGTGCCTTCTTCTCCTTGCGCCCCTTGTCTATGTGTTCGCACTTGGTTCCGCTGAAAAGGCCGAACAGCGTGCGCAGTACCTTGGTCCTGAGTACTCCGTGGAGGTCGGCGAAACAGTCGGGCTTTATTTTTCTGTCAAGCTCCTTGTACAGGCTTATGAGTCCGAACAGGCCTTTGTATGCATTGAGGTCAACGCCCACAAAGTCAAGATTGGCAGGCTTGTTTATGAAAAATTGCCCGAACCTCTCGCGGCTTACAAGCACGAATCGATGTTCGGGGTAGCTCTCGCTCAGCGAGTATAGCAATGGGATTGTCATTGCTATATCGCCTACAGCTGAGAATCGTGTTATAAGGACTGTGCGTCCCTTCTTATTTCTTTGTTCCATAAAGAACCGGGTTGAGGGCAGGGTCGTTGTACATCTTCATCTGGCGATATACCTTCATGTACTTGCGTCCTGCTGCAATGTCGTCGAGCAACTGGCCGATGGATGTGGTCATGTCCTTGTACTGCTCGTTGAGTACGTCGAGCTTTGCCTGACACTTTGCGATGTGCTCGGCGTCAACATCGGTGCGGTTCACCTCTTCCTGCATGTGGTAGATCTTGAGCGAGAGGATAGAGTAGCGGTCAACTGCCCATGCGGGGCTCTCGGTGTTGATTGTGGCGTCAGCGGCTGGTGTCACCTCCTTGTATGTGTCAAGGAAGTAGCTGTCGATGAGCTCAACGAGGTCGGTGCGGTCCTGGTTCGACTTGTCGATGCGGCGCTTGAGTGTAAGTGCCTCAACGGGGTCGATGTTAGGGTCGCGGATGATATCCTCGAAATGCCACTGTACTGTGTCAATCCAGCACTTGAGGTAGAGGTAGTACTCGATGCTCTTTACCGGATATGGGTTGTTTATAGGGGTGTCGACATTGTCGGTCTTGTGATAGTCGGCTATCGCCTGGTTGAAGATAGGCCAACTCATTTCTGTAAAACTCTTCATTTCAATATGATTTATAATCTTCGGCAAAAGTAACGTAACTTTATGATATTGGCAAAAGTTTGGCTGAAAACTACCTTTATTTGCGGGAAATCGTGGATTTTGGCTTCAATAACACTCCGTTGTTACAATAACTTGCCCGTTTGTTTGTATATTAGCGACGTTTTAATGATTGAGTAAGATGAAGGCTGTAATTGACGAGAAAATCCCGTTCCTGCGCGAGGCGCTTGAGGCTATGGGGCATGATGTTGTGGCATTGTCGGGTGTGCGTATCGGGGCTGCCGATGTGGCCGATGCCGATGCTCTCTTCGTGCGCACGCGTACATATTGTAATGCGAAGCTGCTGGACGGCTCCAAGGTGCGTTTCATAGGTACGGCAACAATAGGATATGACCACATTGATGCCGTGTATTGTGCCGACAATGGTATCCGATGGGCAAGTGCGGCGGGGTGTAATGCCGGTGCGGTGCTACAGTATGTACAGGCTGTCGTGTATGCCTGGGCAAGAGATAACGGTTGTGCCGTAGAGGGGCTGTCGCTGGGTGTTGTAGGTGTAGGTGAGATAGGCTCGCGTGTGGTTGCATGGGCCGAGGAGGCTGGCATGCGTGTGCTCCGTAATGACCCGCCACGTCAGGCAGCCGAAGGCTCCGGCGATTTTGTGTCATTAGCACAGGTGGCGGCAGAGTGTGATATAATAACTTTTCATCCCACGCTTGAGCGTGGCGGGCAATTCCCGAGCTATCATCTTGCCGATGGGGCTTTCCTTGCGTCATTGGAGCGTTGTCGTCTGCTCATAAACGCTTCACGTGGTCCGGTGGTGGACAATAAGGCTCTTTTGACGGCTCTTGAGAACGGTGCGCCATACGATGTTGCCCTTGATGTTTGGGAGGGTGAACCGGATATTCCGCTTTCGTTATTAAATAAGGTGTATATAGCTACTCCGCATATTGCGGGCTATTCGGCCGAGGGCAAGCTCAATGCCACGCGTCTTGTGCTTGAGGCCTTTGCTGTCTTTTCGGGATATGATGGCGTGTTGCCGCTGCCGGCCTTGCCTGTTCCTGAGCCTGCTGTTGTGGTGGCTCCGGCATTTGCCGATGCTGTGTTGAGGGTATATTCGCCTCACGAAGATTCGCTGGCGCTCAAGCAGTCTCCCGCCTCTTTTGAGGATTTGAGGAACAATTACAGGCTGCGACGCGAGACTTCGGCCTATGAACTGCACTTTGAAGTGTGATTAAATGTTAAATGAGAGGGATTTATATGCGGCTCTTGCACAAAAAGCGTGTGTTTGTGCAGTTTTAGTGCGAATTTTTCTCTTTCTTTCTTTGCAGTTCTAAAATTTCATAATACATTTGTAGCACATAATTTTCAATCTTCAAAAATTTACAACTATGTCAGAAATTGAATCAAGAGTAAAGGCTATTATCGTTGAGAAATTCGGTGTATCAGAGTCAGAGGTAACTCTCGAGGCTAACTTCACAAACGACTTGAGCGCAGACTCATTGGACCGCGTTGAGCTCATCATGGAGATCGAGGACGAGTTCGGTATCTCTATCCCAGAGGATGCGGCAGAGAAAATTGCAACAGTAGGCGATGCTGTTAAGTTTGTAGAGGAGATGGTAGCTGACAAGTAATCAGCACCCCTCTACCCACCCCTAACAATTCTATATGAAACTAAGAAGAGTTGTTGTAACAGGTCTTGGTACCGTTTCACCGATAGGCAACAATGTCCCTGAAACTTGGGAGAATGCCATCAACGGTGTAAGTGGTGCAGGACCTATTACTCATTTTGATAGTTACCTTTTCAAGACACAGTTTGCCTGTGAGGTCAAGAACTTTGATCCTTCGACGGTGATGGACCGCCGTGAGCTCCGTAAGCTTGATACCGATTCCCATTATGGTTTTGCGGCGGCTGTGGAGGCTATCAATGACAGTGGCCTTGATTTTGAGAAGGAGGACTGCAACCGTATCGGTGTTATCTATGGCGAAGGTATCGGTGGCTTGGGCTCTCTTGAGGATGAGATGCGTGCATATGCACTCAACCAGGAGAACGGCCCACGTTTCTCTCCGTTCCTTATGACCAAGATGATCTCTGATATGACTGCAGGTATCATTTCAATCAAATATGGTCTTAAGGGACCGAATTACGTGACCACATCGGCTTGTGCATCTTCTACCAATGCTGTTATTGATGCGTTTGACCAGATTCGTCTGGGCAGGGCTGACGTCGTTGTAGCTGGTGGCTCTGAGGCTGCTATATGTCCTACGGCTGTAGGATGCTTCAATGCTATGCATGCCCTTTCTGCCCGCAACGATGACCCTGAGGGTGCTTCACGTCCGTTCAGCAAGAGTCGTGACGGCTTTGTGATGGGTGAAGGTGCAGCTGCGCTTATCCTTGAAGAGTATGAGCATGCTGTCGCACGTGGTGCAAAGATTTATGCCGAGGTCGTCGGTTCGGGTCTTACCGCCGATGCGTATCACATAACATCTCCTCACCCCGAGGGTGAGGGCGCATTGAGGGTCATGAAAATGGCACTTGATGAGGCTGGACTTCCGTATGACAGCGTTGATTACATCAACGTACACGGAACATCGACACCTGCCGGTGATATTGCCGAGGCAAAGGCTATAAAGAACCTCTTTGGAGAACACGCGTACAAGCTCAATATCAGTTCAACAAAGTCCATGACAGGTCACCTCTTGGGTGCGGCCGGTGCTCTTGAGGCGCTGTTGACTGTGCTTGCGCTCAAGAACGATATCGTTCCTCCTACAATCAACCATGATGAGGCTGATGAGGATCCTGATATCGATTATAACATGAACTTTACGTTCAACAAGGCTCAGAAGAGAACCGTGAATGTGGCTCTGTCCAACACTTTCGGTTTTGGTGGACACAACGCAAGTATAGCATTTAAGAAAATTGAAGACTAATACGTTCTTTAGAAGAATAATGGATAAGATAAGGCTATTATCCCGCAAGGATAAGGAGTCTTATCTTTTATTATATTCAATCCTGGGGTTTGTCCCGAATAAGATAAACCTCTACAAGATGGCTATGACGCATAGCTCATCGGCGTCTGGCGCGCGCAAGTTGGGATGTAATGAGCGCCTGGAGTTCCTTGGTGATGCGGTCCTGAGTTCGGTGACTGCCGATTTCCTGTACTCTAATTTCAGGAAGGAGCGCGAGGGATTCCTCACCAAGTCGCGCAGTAACCTTGTCTGCCGTGAGCGCCTCAATGAACTGGCGATGCAGATCGGTCTGGATAAGTTCGTGGATTCCTGTGGCTTGCAGCAACAGCATAACAGCTATATATACGGTAATGCCCTTGAAGCGCTCATCGGTGCCATTTATGTAGATAAGGGATATGCGCAATGCCGTACCTTCCTGCTTGACCGTGTCTTCTCGCGATTGAACGACATTGAGCAGATAGTGAAGTCTGACAAGAATTACAAGAGTCGTCTCATCGAGTGGGGGCAGAAACAGCACAGGAACGTTGAGTTCAAGGTCGTGCTTGAGGAGGTGCGCAAGGATGGTGTATTCTTTATCAGCGAGGCGCTTGTAGACGGTATGGTGTGCGGTACCGGTGATGGCTTCTCCAAGCGTGAGAGCCAACAGAAGGCTGCCCGTCAGGCACTCTCGGCTGTTGCTCGTTAAGCCTCTCTCCTGCTTTTTATTGTCACGGCAGCGTTGAGCCTGTCACCGCCCATTGGTGGTGTATCCTTGGTGAGTGTCATGGTTATGCCTTTCACCTGGCCGAAGGCTTCGTATATGGCCTTGCTGATCCTGTAACATACATTTTCCAGTAATCTTGAAGGTGTGGCCATCTCCCTGCTGATGATTTCATATACATCGGCATAGCTGACCGTACCCTCAATGTTGTCGCTCTCAAGACAACTGTATTCGCTAATCTCGAGTTCGATGTCTACCGTGAACCATGCTCCAATGGTTCTTTCCTGTTCCATTACACCATGGTGGGCGTACAGGTGTACTCCTTTAAGCTGTATTGTGTAGTCTGTAGTATACATCTTTTTCTAAAAAATGGCAAAGGACCTCTGGTGGAAGGCCCTTTGCCGGGGAAATGTTATGTAGTTATCAACCGTTTATCCACATTTTGAGTATCCGCAACCGGGGCAATGCAGGCATCCCTCTTCAAAGATGAGCTGCTGCTTGCAGTTGGGGCATTTCTCGGCTGTCGATGTGCCGTCCTTCAGATAGCGTTTCAAGGCGCGTTCAACACCATTCTTCCATGTGTTGATGTTGTCCGATGCCAGCTGCAGTGATGAGATGAGCTTGATTACCTGTTCGATAGGCATCTTGTAGCGCAATACACCTGAAATAAGTTTCGCATAATTCCAGAATTCGGGGTTGAATCGCTCCGAGAGTCCTTCAATAGTGGTCTTGTAGCCGATCTTGTTCTCGAACTGGAAATCGTAGCGCTTGCTGCCGTCCTCGTTTGTGTGCTTGATGATGACACCGTGTGTGACGTTCTTTGGCAATGGGATACCATCCTCGTCATCCTGCTGTCCGGTGAAAATCTCGTATGGCTCGCCGTCGAGCAGTCCGATGAATGCCACCCACTTTTCCTTGTTGTTTTGGAAGCGTACCACGTCGGCCTTGAGTGTAGTGGGGCGAACCTCTGTTATCGCAGGCTTTGTCGCCTCTGCTTCCTTTTTCTCTTTCTTGCTGTCTGTTGAAACCAATACGCCGGCGCGTGAACCGTCGCGGTATACGGTGCAACCCTTGCAACCGCACTTCCACGCTGTCACATAGAGGTCATTCACGAGCTTCTCGTCAACGTTGTTGGGGAGGTTGATGGTAACGCTGATCGAGTGGTCTACCCACTTCTGTATGTGTCCCTGCATCTCCACCTTGGCAAGCCAATCAATGTCGTTTGATGTAGCCTTTGCGTATGGTGACTGCGCTACAAGCGCGTCAATCTCCGCTTGGGTGTATTTCTTTGTGGTGTCAATGCCGTTCTTACTCATCCACTCCATGAACTTGTGGTGGTAGACAACGTACTCCTCGAATGAGTCTCCGTTCTCGTCGGTGAAGTCCACGTGTACGGCAGGGTCGTTAGGATTAACCTTCCTGCGGCGCTTATAGACGGGCATGAATACAGGCTCGATACCGGATGTTGTCTGTGTCATGATGCTCACGGTGCCTGTAGGGGCGATGGTGAGGCAGGCGATATTACGGCGTCCGTGCTTCTTCATTCTCTCGTAAAGCTCAGGTGACGCCTCGCGCAGGCGGCCTATGAACGGGTTGTTCTCTTCGCGCTTCATGTCGAATATCTCGAATGCACCACGTTCCTCGGCGAGTGTCACCGATGAACTGTATGCCGCAAGCGCAAGCTCCTTGTGTACCTTTTCAGAGAACTCGGTAGCCTCCTCTGTACCATATCTCAATCCCATTGCCGCGAGCATGTCTCCTTCGGCGGTGATGCCCACGCCTGTGCGGCGTCCCATACTGCTCTTGCGTGCAATCTTCTCCCAGAGCTTCTTCTCTGCACCCTTTACCTCGTCGCTTTCGGGGTCGCTCTCAATCTTCTCCTGGATGGCATTGATCTTCTCGAGCTCAAGGTCGATGATGTCATCCATGATGCGCTGTGCCTTGGCTACGTGCTCCTTGAAGAGCTCGAAGTCAAAGTGTGCCTCGGCTGTGAACGGGTTCACCACGTAAGAGTAGAGGTTGATGGCTATAAGGCGGCATGAGTCGTATGGGCACAATGGAATCTCACCGCATGGGTTGGTCGATACGGTCTCGAAGCCCAGGTCGGCATAGCAGTCGGGGATTGACTCGCGTTTGATTGTGTCCCAGAACAATACGCCTGGCTCTGCCGATTTCCATGCGTTGTGTATAATCTTGTTCCAAAGTTGGTTGGCATCTACCTCCTTGCTGTAGATGGGGTTGTCCGAGTTGATCGGGTACTGCTGTGTGTATGGTGTCTGTCCTGTGACTGCCTGCATGAACTCGTCGTCAATCTTTACCGACACGTTGGCTCCTGTGACTTTTCCTTCTGTCATCTTGGCATCGATGAATGCCTCTGCGTCAGGGTGTTTGATAGAGACGCTGAGCATGAGCGCGCCACGGCGTCCGTCCTGTGCTACCTCGCGTGTGGAGTTTGAATATCGCTCCATGAACGGAACCAGACCTGTTGATGTCAATGCAGAGTTCTTTACCGGTGAGCCTTTGGGGCGTATGTGTGAGAGGTCGTGTCCTACACCGCCACGGCGCTTCATCAACTGTACCTGCTCCTCGTCAATGCGTATGATGCCACCGTATGAGTCAGCCTTGCCTTCCATACCAATGACAAAGCAGTTCGAGAGTGATGCAATCTGGAAGTCGTTGCCGATACCGGTCATGGGGCTACCTGATGGTACTATGTACTTGAAGTGGTCGAGAAGGTCAAAAATCTCTTGGGGACTCATAGGGTTGTTGTATTTCGCCTCTATGCGTGCAACCTCATTGGCTATACGCCAATGCATCTCGTCGGGGTTCTTCTCGTAGATTTTTCCGAAAGAGTCCTTGACTGCGTACTTGTTCACCCATACACGGGCAGCAAGTTCGTCGCCGTTGAAATATTCAAGTGCAGACTTGAATGATTCGTCATATGTGTATGTCTTCTTTTCCACTTCTGAATGTGTTTTTAAAGGTTTTGAAGTTCTCTTTTTTAAGCAGTCGCAAATTTATAATCTAATTTAATATTTACCAAATAAAAACATTGGAACTTCTCAACTGTTTATAAAGTTTTCCAAAATAAAAATTAAAGTATTGATAATCAGGGGTGTGAATTTTTTATCAAAGGGAAAAGTTTTCCAAAAGGAAAATTTGCTGAACGAATGGATGCTATTTTATATACATTGAGACAGATGTTTTTTGCGGGTGGCTCTTCTGATATTGTCTGTCCCTTCTGAGTGTATAAAAAGTCGACGTGAATACATGTTGGCATTCACGTCGACTTCCTTGTATTGAAATATTGTTATGATTTTTCTTATGCGCTCAATAGTGCGAGATCAATCTCGTTGAGTTCGTTGCGGAACTGCTTGTCTGTTTCGGCGAGATTTGCTATGGTCTTGCATGCGTGAAGTACTGTTGCATGATCCCTTTTGCCAATGTACTGGCCGATTTTTGCTGTTGACATATCAAGGTGTTTCTTTGCAAGGAACATTGCAACCTGGCGTACCAATACTACCTCGCGCTTGCGCGAACGTGTGTTGATGGCACTGACCTCTACGGCATAGTAGTCCGAAACGACTTTTATGATGTTGTCTATGCTGATGCTCTTTTTCTCATAGTTTGAGAGGCTACCTACGACCTTGCGTGCCAGATTGATGTCTATGTCTGCGTTGTTGATTGTGGAATGAGCCATTATTGAGACTACGATTCCTTCAAGGTCGCGGATGCTTGCATTTACGTTCTCTGCTATGTAAGAGATCACCTCTTCGGGGAATTTGAGACCGTCACGGTAGACCTTGTTGCGGAGAATGCTCTTTCTCAACTCGAAATCAGGCTTCTCTATCTCGGCGGTCATACCCCATTTGAAACGGGTGATGAGTCTCTCTTCCATGCCCTGCAACTGTGCCGGTGAGCGGTCTGATGTCATGATCAACTGCTTACCGTTAAGGTGCAGATGGTTGAATATGTGAAAGAATGCATTCTGTGTCTTCTGCAGACCTGCGAATTCCTGGATATCATCAATGATCAGCACGTCAATGCTCTGGTAGAATCTCATGAAATCATTGAAATTCTTCTGCAGGATAGAGTCGGTGTATTGTACCTGGAAAAGGTGCGCCGATACGTAGAGGACGCGCAGCTCGGGGTGCAATTCCTTGATCCTTGCTCCGATGGCGTTGATGAGGTGGGTCTTTCCCACACCCGATGATCCATGGATGAACAATGGGTTGAACGCGCGACCGGGCTTGTCGGCAACGCTTATGGCTACAGAGCGTGACAGGCGGTTGCTGATACCCTCCACGTAGTTGTCGAAGGTGTATCGGTTGATGAGCATTGAGTCAAGCTCCTGTATGGTTTCCTGCATTGCCTGTGGCGTGCTGTTCCCGCTATTTCCGCTGCCGTTGTTCCTGTTGTTGTAGCTGTCGGTACCGACCTCCATCGTGAGGTTGTTGTCCTTGTCTGTCAGGACGCTGTACATCAGCTGTGTTCCGGTACCCATAACCTTGAACAGAGTGCTTCTCAGCAAATCTACGTAGTTGCCCTCAAGGAATTCATATACAAAATTGCTCTTCACCTGTATGGTCAAGGTGTTGCCTTCGTACTTGAGCGGAGTTATGTCCGCAAACCAAGTCTTGAAGGTGGCTTGAGATACGTTGTCACGGATTATCTCAAGGCAACTGTTCCACTTTGCTGTAAGGTTCGAGTTCATTGTATTCTGTTTGTTTTATCCTTTGTTATTCTGCTGTGAATGAAAGGGGCTGACTATAAAAGTGTCCCTTATGCTCTATTTCTTATGCAAATATCTTCAAATAAAAATGAAAATGCAAACAAAGAAATCCTGCCGGAAATTTGTTGTAAAATAATGTGCTGGATATCAGTGTTTTAAGAAAAAGGAAAATTCAAAGGTTGTTCTTTTGTGTTATTTTTTTTAACATTGACACTCAATGCGTTACGAACTGTATTGCCTTTGGTGGGCAAGGTCAGGTACGGGCGTTATATGTCTGTTTCGCGCCGTTATATGCTCCCTGTGTACGTCTGCGCCTGACCTTGCCTGTTGTTTTGATTTTATTTGGAATAAGTCTATATAAGCGCTGAAAATTTGCTTTTTTGGAAAATTGAGTTTGGTATTCAAGACCGGCTGAAATAGTGGTATTTTTGTTTGTTTTTCCGGAAAAAACCATTTAACTTATTTGCCTGTCCGACCGCTTGTCGGTATCCCGTTCTGTAGGATAGGTGTGAACTGTTCTTGGGTTTCGAATTCATTTCCTTATATAAAAAACGATAGAGAAACAGATGTCTCTCTATCGTGCAAGTTCAAGGTTGAGTTCGGTTCTGAGTTTCTCAATGAGGGGGTTTTTCTCCTTCAGAATCTCATATTGTTTTGGCCTGTCGCTGACGTGTCTCTCAACGACAATCTTGTTGACGATAACCTTCATCTTGGGTGTGATGCCATATAGATGGCCACTCATTCCACTGCATATACGGGTCGCCTCCGACTCAAAAAGCTCGGCTGCCAGCTGGTTGTCTACGGCTATCGTAAAGCTATTTCCCTCGGAAAGTTCAGGTCTCATTATTTTCATCCTGTCTGCAAGTGCGCGTTCGTTTTCCGGCAATTGCAGTGCAAAGGATGTCCAGGCCTGTACTATGAGTTCAGGAGTAATGGTCTTGGGCTTTTCTATTGGCGCAGGAGCGCTGTCCTGGACTGTTCTGGCCGGCTCTCCGGTGTTGGAGGGCACGGCAGATGGCGCTTCTTGCTGTATTCCTGCAGAGAGGGCTCTTGAGCCTCCGAAAAGTCCACCTCTCTTTATCTGCATTCCTGGAGGACGTCCTCCTTGTACAGGGGATGCCGTAGCGGGTTGTGGCCTGTTTTCCTGTACCGGGCGTTGCATTGCCTGCGCATTGTCCTGCGGTGCAGGTCCTTGCGTTGCTTTGGGCGCCGGTTGCTGTACCGTCGACGTCTGTTGTACCGGCTGTGTGTTGTTGCCGGCTCCTTTGTCCTGTAGCTTATTAAAGATGGGTTTTAGTGTCTTGGGGCCACGCCCCCCTCCGTCCTCGCTGTCATCTCCTAATTGTGACAGCTCGATTATTGTCAGCTCTACCAATAGACGCTTGTTGCGGCTTGCCCTGTAGTTGAGGCTACAGTTGTTGCATAATCTTATGGCGCTGAATATGGTCTTAGCCTTGCATCTTGATGCTTGCGTGGCGTAGCGTGTACGCAGCTCCTCGCTACCTTCGAACAGTGATGCCGTGGCCGGGTCGCTGTTTACGAGCAGGTCTCTGAAATGTGAGGCTGCGCCTTCAATGAAAACGTTGCCTTCGAATCCCTTTGTAAGTACTTCGTTGAACAGCAACAGTGCCTGGGGTGTCTTTCCTTCAAGGATGAGGTCCGTGAACCTGAAGTAGTACTCGTAGTCAAGTACATTCAGGCTTGAAATGACCTTAGAATAGGTGAGCTCGCCCTGTGTGAAGCTCGCCATCTGGTCAAACAGTGACAAAGCGTCACGCATGCAGCCATCTGACTTCTGTGCTATTATACGTAGTGCCTCATGCTCTGTCTTTATACCCTCCTTGGCTGCGATTCCCTGGAGGTGTGATACTATGTCGGCCGATTCTATTCGGCTGAAGTCATATATCTGGCAACGTGACAGTATGGTGGGGAGAATCTTGTGCTTCTCTGTTGTCGCAAGAATGAATATTGCGTGTGCGGGCGGCTCTTCAAGTGTCTTCAGGAATGCATTGAATGCGGCCTGTGACAGCATGTGGACCTCGTCGATGATGTACACCTTGTACTTGCCGACCTGGGGCGGTATGCGTACCTGCTCGTTGAGTGAGCGGATGCCTTCTACTGAGTTGTTGCTGGCTGCGTCAAGCTCGTATATCGAGTATGAACGCTGCTGGTTGAACGACTGGCATGATTCGCATTTGTTGCATGGCTCGCCGTCACCCGTAGGTGCAAGGCAATTGATTGTCTTTGCAAAGATTCTTGCACAGGTGGTCTTTCCCACACCGCGCGGACCGCAGAACAGGTAGGCATGTGCCAGTTTCCCGCTCTGGATGGCATTCTTGAGTGTGGTAGTCAGTGATTTCTGTGCAACCACAGACTCAAAGTTGTCGGGACGATATTTTCTTGCCGAAACGATATAGTTCTCCATAATCCAAAATGATGGTAATCAAACAATAGCGGGAACATCTGGCGTACTCCGGGCTCTTCTGTGGCATCTTACCTTGTACTGCAGTTCCTGCTGTCACGCAAAGATAATGCAAAGGCTCTTCCGAACAAAATAGGAGGACGTTTTTCTATTTCTCTTTTCCTTGCTTTTTTTGCGATATCGGTGCATTTCCTCCCTTTTTTTTATAACTTTGCAGAATAGTGCATCAATGTAACCTATAACAAGTCAAAAATGTCAATCATATCAAGATTAACGCCGTTGCTCAATTGGGTAAGGAACCACAAATATCTTTTTGTGACAATAATATTCCTGCTTATTGTGATTATCTTTGACGATAATAGTATGATCATGCATTTCAGGAACCAGAGCAAGATCAATGCTCTTGAAGATGAGATTGCAGTCATGTTGCGTGATTCGCTTGAGGTGGAGCGAAAGAATGCACTTATAGCGCCTGGTGGCGAGATCGTGGAAATCGAGAGGATTTGCCGCGAAAAGTACGATATGCACACACCCGATGAGGATGTGTTTATAATTGAAGATTGATGAAGACTATACAATTCCTATATTATGTCGGCGCTGTCGCACTTCTTGTCGGTGCCGTTTCGAGAATGTTCATTCCGGAGTATTATTCCTATATATATATGGCCGGAGCAGTGGTGTTTGCCGTCGCGCAGTTCCTGTTGCGTCCGCGTCATAAGCATTTCATGGTACGCCGTCTGGTCGTGCAGCAACAGATAGGGGCTCTCCTGTTGGTGACGGCAGGTGTGCTGATGTTCGTGTTGCACAATAATGAATGGATGGCTGTTATGTTCGCCGGTGCATTGATGGAACTCTATACAGCATTCCGCATACCGTCAGAAATCGAGAAACACGAATAATCTATCAATACAACAGCGAAGGGTGCCACTGTG
>JAFYWE010000091.1 GCA_017558165.1 Bacteroidaceae bacterium | reverse complement strand
TGTTCCTTGTGTTGCAGTCATTGCCAACCGGCGGTGGCCGCACAAACGTGGGAATCTTTTACAAGGAGTTGACTGATGTTGCCGATTTCAACACCGTTGCCAACTTTGCCACAGGCTGGAACGGTTACTTCCAGGTGAGCAACACAGCATCGGCATACAGCTCTATGGACCTGCAGGCCGACGACAGAATCGGTTTCATCTATGAGGAGACACTTACAGGCTTCGGCAAGCGCAACAATCCTGTATCAACCAGTTTCCCTACAGGTGCGGGACAGCACAACTTCGACGGTTTTGACAACATCTACGTTGCGTATGAGCTCGAGTACATCACCAACGGTGCATACTCAATCAAGCGCGATGTTGACCGCCGTGCATTCGTACAGAGCTACTTCACATCACTTGTTGAGGCTGCTGGCGTTTCGGCCGAGCTTCAGGCAAACGTGAAGTCTGCACTCGGCAAGCTCAGCGCCGAGCCTACAACTGAGGAAATCGACAATATCTACCGTCTTTTGGCAGGCGAGGCTCCTGCCGACATGTGGGACGGCAAGGTGCTTACCTTCACCAACGTACAGCAGAACGGCAAGGAGTATGTACTTTATATCGACAACAGCAACAAGCTGAGCGTTAGCACATCAAGCGCCGAGGAACTCGGTGACGCGGCACAGTTTCTTTGCAAGAAGGAGGCAAGCGGCAAGTACAGTTTTTTTAATGAGAAGGCACAGCTGTATATGATTTGGCGTGCCGGTAACAACTACGGTTACAACAACAATGCCGGTACACTCGCTGCATACAACGCCACATATTGCGACTGGAGCATCAACGATGCCAGCTCAACAGTTCCCGATACATACTACATCGTGAGCAAGCGTAACGACGGTACAACAGACGGTGCGTTGATTATCCTTGCATCGGGTAGTTTTGACTCATGGTCAAACTCGGCCGGTTATGCCGCAAACTACAGTAACCTGTACCGTATCTCGGCAACGGAGGTGGAGACAGGTATTGATGAGGCTGAAGCGGAAAACGGAAAGGTGAAAACCGGAATCTACGATTTGCAAGGTCGCAAGGTTGAGAACCCGACAAAGGGTATCTACGTAATTGACGGTAAAAAGGTTTTGGTGAAGTAATTCACCAAAACCTCGACAGCCAATCTGCAATAGGTTGCACGTGGCATGGGCAAAGCACATGCCGTGCGGGTTGCGGAAAGCGAGAGCTGTCAAGGTTCTCGTTAAATGACAGGATAATTTATAATGACATAACATACAAACGGCAGGACTGTGATGGTCCTGCCGTTTGTATGTTATGGAGTACTGTTTTACTGGTGTTTTTTATGATATCATTAGCTTGTGGCAAATTGATTACCCATTTGCAATTTATTGGTATGTCATAAATATAATTTATTGATTTACGCGCGTAGGAGAGGATATTTTTATATCTTAGTGGCAAATATGAGCCTATGAACATTGAACCTATAGCATACTACCGTTCGTTGCAACCAACCAAGTTCGGGGTGCCACGCCAGAGCGGGCTTGTGCCTGAACTGCGTGGCCGGATTGTGTTTGAGCCCGAGTACCGCAACCCTGATGCCCTGCGTGGCATTGAGGGGTTCGACTATCTGTGGCTCGTTTGGGGCTTTTCGCTCAACAGCAAGAGTGGTGGTGAGTGGAGCGCGCTGGTGCGCCCGCCATTGCTTGGCGGTAATGAGTACGTGGGTGTGTTCGCTACGCGTTCGCCTTACCGTCCCAATCCGTTGGGGTTGTCATCGGTGCGCCTGTGCGGTGTAGAGATGGGTGAAGACGGTCCGGTACTGCATGTAGCCGGTGCCGATCTTGTGGACGGAACGCCTGTCTATGACATAAAGCCGTATGTGGCTTATAGTGATGCCCACCCGGGTGTACGCAGCGGGTTTGTTGACAATAACGCTTGGCGCAAGTTGGCGGTCTCTTTTCCGCCCGATTTGCGCACGTTGTTTACCGACGATGAGTTCAGTGCATTATATAAGGTGTTGGAGCTTGATCCCCGCCCGCAGTACCATAACGATCCCGACAGGCTGTATGGTATGCCATTCGGCGCCTATGACGTGCGTTTCAAGGTTACCTGCGACGGGGTGCTTGAGGTGGTTGATGTGGTGGCGAGGTAAAATGAAAACTCCGGCACAGACAGGTGTGTCCATGCCGGAGGGCGTTGGTTGGTCTTTTCATTATGGCTTTAGCTATAGAGAAAACGTTTTATGCTGCCTTTCGGGGTCTTTGCGAACGGCTCCTTGAGCAGTTCGTAGCCCGATATCTGGGAGTATGTGGGAATCTCATTGTTAAGCGCTTCGATATTCTTTTCCATGATTACGCGTAGGGTGTCCGATAGGATGCCGTCGTTTGCCAGCTGTTCCTCGTTGGGGACAATGAGTGCTGTGAACCTTTCACCACGCTGTACTATTATTGATTCGGCAACGTAGCGCATCACGTTCAGCTTTACCTCAATCTCCTCGGGGTATACGTTCTGTCCGTTGCTTGTAAGGAGCATGCTCTTGCAACGTCCTACAAGGAACAGGGTGTTATCCTTATCTATGATGCCAAGGTCGCCGGTGCGGAACCATCCGTCCATGGTGAATACCTCGCTGTCGGCCTCGGGGTTCTTGTAGTATCCAATGAACCTGTTGTCTCCCTTTACCCATAGCTCACCCACGGTGTGGTGCGGATCGTCCGAGTCTATACGTGCCTGCATTCTCTCTACAATCTCGCCACACGATCTCAACTTGTATTGTCCGAGTCTTGGCAGTGCTATTGCCGGGCCGCACTCTGTCATTCCGTAGCCGGTGACGAGAGGTATGCCCAACTTGGTTATGAGTAGCTCTTCAAGGTCCTCGGGTATTGCGGCTCCACCAGTCATTATGGCCTCGCATCTTCCACCAAGGTACGAGAGGGCAATGGTGCGCAGTGCCTGGCAGAACTCGGGGTGCTGTCTGTACTCCTTGAGACGGCCACGGCCTGTACGGCTGTGGATGAACTCGCCGATGGCAAACTCAATCATTTTGCTCAGTACAAGCGGAACCATCATTATTACACGTGGCTTTACCTGCTGCATGGCGTCCTTCAGAATTGTTGGTGCGGGTGGCATCCCGAGCACTGTTATGTGCATTCCCTGGCAGATGCAGGTTAAGAAGTCGAACAGCAGTCCGAAGATGTGCGCGAAGGGGAGCATGCTAAGATAGCTGTCTCCCTTGCGGTAGGGGAAATGCTTGGGTATGGTGTCTACATTGCTGCTTATGTTGCGCACGGTGAGCATGACGCCCTTGGGGTTGCCTGTAGAGCCCGATGTGTAGTTAATACAGCAGAGTTCGTCCATGTCGGGCTTGGTGTAGTCAACGGCCTCGGGTGTGAAACCGTTGGGGTAGGCTGTTGCAAAGAGCTCTCCGCGTCTTGAGTAAATCTCCTTGAAACTGTCACTGCCTGCAAGGAGTTCCAAGCTCCTTGTGTCGAACACGGCAATGAGCTGTGGCAGTAGCTCAAGGTCCAGCTCTTCAAAGACTGTCTTTTCGGTAAAGAGAATCCTGCTGTCGGAGTGCTGCACGAACTTCTGTACCTCGGCAGGGGTGAAGCCGTTAAAGAGTTGCACTGCTACCTGTCCGCCTGTTGTTGCTGCCAGGAACATCTTTGCCCAGTTCGCACAACTGCGTGCGTTAAGTGAGATCTTGTCTCCCTCTGTTATCCCGGCTGCTTTCCAAACAAGGTGCATGGTGGCTATCTCATGGGCTACCTGTGAGTAGCTCCATGTCTCTCCACGGTAGTCGCTCAATGCCGCGTTGTCCCAGTTCTCCTTTACGCTTGTCTCGAATCTTTCAATAAAGTTCTTCATCTCTTTTAGGGGCTTCGTTCTTGTATGATGTTTTGCTGATGCCCCGCAAAAGTAGACAAAAAACAATACGCACTGCACAAATCGGCATGTTTTGTGCAGTGCGTTACGTGTAATTAACTATGAGGATTCAAAAAGTTATGTTAAGTGTAAAAAACAAGCGGGTGGCCCAGTGGACCACCCGCTCTATCATTCAGTTTGTTGTGAGTCTTATTATGCCTCCTCAACTGCAGCCTGAGCCGCAGCAAGACGTGCGATAGGCACGCGGAATGGAGAACATGAAACGTAGTTCAAACCTACTCTGTGGCAGAACTTCACTGACTCAGGCTCACCACCGTGCTCACCGCAGATACCGCACTTGAGGTCTGGGTTAACGCCACGGCCCTTAGCTGTAGCCATCTCAACGAGCTGGCCAACACCTGTCTGGTCGAGAACCTGGAATGGGTCGTTCTTCAAGATCTTCTTGCGGAGGTAGATTGGCAAGAATGAGTTAACGTCGTCACGAGAGTAACCGAAGGTCATCTGTGTCAAGTCGTTTGTACCGAATGAGAAGAACTGAGCCTGCTGAGCGATCTGGTCAGCTGTGAGAGCTGCACGTGGAATCTCAATCATTGTACCGATTGTGTACTCAACTGAATCGCCCTCTGCTGCGAACAATGCGTTAGCAGCCTCGATGATAGCATTCTTCTGCTCCTCGAACTCGTTGATGATACCTACGAGTGGAACCATGATCTCTGGGTAGATAACCTTGCCTTCCTTCTTCAACTCGAGAGCTGCGCCAAGGATAGCTGTTGTCTGCATCTTTGTGATCTCTGGATATGTGTTACCCAAGCGGCAACCACGGTGACCGAGCATTGGGTTGAACTCCTCGAGAGACTTAACGCGGCGCTGAACAGCCTCAACTGTCTTGCCCATAGCCTCAGCAAGCATCTGCTGGCCCTTAGCATCGTGTGGTACGAACTCGTGGAGTGGTGGGTCGAGCAAGCGAACAGTCACGTGCAAGCCTTCCATTGCCTTGAAGATACCAACGAAGTCCTCCTTCTGGAATGGCAACAACTTGGCAAGAGCAACCTCGCGCTCCTTTGTTGTCTCGGCAAGAATCATCTCGCGCATTGCCTTGATCTTCTCACCCTCGAAGAACATATGCTCTGTACGGCAGAGACCGATACCGATAGCACCGAAGTCACGTGCAACCTGTGCATCGTGTGGAGTATCAGCGTTTGTGCGT
>JAFYWE010000012.1 GCA_017558165.1 Bacteroidaceae bacterium | reverse complement strand
CCATTGTTCGGACACCAGCGTGGAGTGCGCAGTGTGGAGCTGTTGGGGTACATAGTCTGTTGCCTTACCGATGCCGGTATAAACTACATGTTGTTCAACGATGGCCGTTATGTGTGGCTGGGCGAGAGACCGCCCATGCCGTCGCTGGATATTTCCATTGAGTCGAAGGTGCAGCGCACGGTGACCGAGAACGAGTATTACCCGTCGGGCAAGGAGGGTGTGGAGAGTGCCTGGTTCTATAACTCCAAAGGGTTCTTTGATGAGGCTATCTACACGCTCAACAGCCTTGGCTACTACATTGACAGGGCGCTCTTCAAGTTCGCGCTGAGGCTGTATGACGGCTCCTACATCTCTATTTCGCCTGCAATGTATGTGAGTGACGAAAATGAGGTGAACGGTGTGAGGCGTGACTGTGGCAACCTGTTGTCCGAGGCGGCAAGCGGTAATACACCGTCAAAGTACAGCGTATCGGTGCTCGGTTTCAAGCCGAAATTCGCGTTCTCGGGAATTGACCTCGACAACTGGAAGAATATTGTTGTGGGCATTGATCTCTTTACCACAGGTTCAATCATGGGAAAGAAGGTTGAGTGTGTGAAGCGCGCTGCAGGTAGCCTTGATGACAGGAACAGTGTTGCCGAGTATGACGTGTATACCGATAAGGGCATCGAGGAACTGGGCAGTGACATTTCATCGGCTGCGCATTACTACCGCATTGCCGAGTATGACATTGACGGGCGTCTCATAGATTCCCTGAAGAACGTGTCGCAGGTAAATCTTGTACTGCAGGCATCGCTGTCCAATGGCGAGTGTTCCTACAGCTCACATGTGCCGGCGTGCAGTTATATGTTCAACAACAGGCTGCACATAGGTGCGTTGAAATCATGGTTCATGAAGGGTTATGATGAGCTGTTCCTCAAGAATGCATCGGCCTCAAAGGCTGTGGCCGGGCATGTGATAATAAAGACCAGTCTCAAGACTCTGCGTGGCTTGTCGGTGGTGACGCGTGAATACCATGATGTGGAACTGCCGTACAATAAAGGTGTGTTTGAGTTGTCGCCGTTGCTGTCGTACCCCGACACGCGTGCATTCGAGATGTGTATAACCGTCAATACAGGTACGGCGTATGTGAGCAAGTCGTTTGCGTTGACTCCCCACCTCCATCTTGAGGTGGCCCAATACCTGCATACGGCAATGCTGGGGTTTTCAGTGCGATGCATACCATCGCTATCCAATGGCAATACGTTGGCTCCGTTGCGTGATGCCGATGTCGTGGGTATGTTCGCTGGAGTTGTCGGCAGTCACAAGATAGTATACTCAAAGAGCCAGGGCACGTGGCTCTTTGGCGGTGTGCCTTTCCCCACGGGGGAGTACGCGTCGTTGCGCATTGTAAAGAACGAAAGGGATCTTGCGGACGGTGACAGTATAACGTTTGTCATTAAGGCGGTTGACAATGCCTACAGCGACGGTGATATATGCAATATCCCGGTGGATGATAGCTGGACGACCGTTGTGGGCGATGTTGACACAGCGGAGGTGGAGCCGTATGAGCTGCGTGAGAATGTCTTGAAGGTGTCGGCCATTGAGAACCCGTTCGTGTTCCCGGCCGAGTGTACCTATACACCGACTCAAGGCCGTGTGGTCGCGCTTGCAAGCAACACAGTGGAGCTTTCGCAAGGGCAGTTCGGCCAGCATCCGCTCTACGTGTTCTGCAGTGACGGTATATGGGCAATGTCGGTCGATACATCGGGTTCTCTTGCCTATCTTGGCTCTTATCCGTTGTCGCGCGAGGTGTGCCTGAACCCGGAATCGGTGTGCTGTATTGACGGCGGTGTCGTGTTTGTATGCAGCAAGGGGGTGATGGTGATAAGCGGCAGGAGCATGAAGAACCTGTCGGCTTGCATGGATTCCACTTCCGATATGCAAGGCAGGGTACTGGCCGATAATGTAATAGGGAAAATTCTCTCCATGATGAGGCTTCCGTGCGGGGCCGGTAGTAATGACTTCCTTGAGTATATATCGGGGGCTGTCATCGGGTATCTGCCGGCGCATAATGAACTGCTTGTAACTAACGGGAGTTTCGGCTATAGCTATATCTGCTCGTTGCAGAACGGTAGCTGGAGTTGTGTGGATGTGGTTGCCGATGGCGTTGTAAAAGGCGGTTCCCAGCCCGGTTTGTTTGCATGTAAGTCCGGCGCATGCACTGTAATGCGCTTCGGTGACCCGCGCTCGGGTGACAACAGGGTGTTCATCCTCACGCGCCCACAGCTCTGGGGTACCAAGTTGCCGAAGCGTGTCATGCAGCTGATGTTGCATATGTATGCCCATCCTGCCGCAGAAAGGAGTACCGGAGTCCCGACAGTTGCCTGTTATATGTTCGGCAGTAACGACGGGGTGCATTACGCACTGTTGGCCGGCAGGGAAAGTGAGGTGGAGACACAGGATCTTAAGTTCCCTTATTTCCCGTCGCAGTCCCACAGGTATTATCTCTTTGCCGTGTGCGGTGAACTCTCGTCGCAGAGCCGTATTACCGGGCTCGAGGTGGAGGTGCTGCCGGCGTGGAGTAACAGGTTGAGATGATGTTGTCAAATGGGGCTGACTTCAAAAGGCTTTTTTGTTGTTACGCTTGCCTCCAAAATCCCATTTGCGATTAAGAAGCTGTTTAAATTTCTTTCAAAAATATTATTTACATTGTCCTCAAGAAGTGCTTGTCTTTTTATGCCCTTTTTTGCCTGTTTTTCTCTTTT
>JAFYWE010000090.1 GCA_017558165.1 Bacteroidaceae bacterium | reverse complement strand
TACAGGGAACGTATGTTCAGTTCCCCGGCAAGAAGAGCGGCACGCTGTTCGCCGACACCCGGAAGATATTTTATATTTCTTGTTGTGGTGTCCAGCATTCCATAAGGGTCTTTGCGACCATCATATCAAATGGGGTCGTAAGCTTTATGTTCTCGCGGTTACCGTTGACAGCCACTACCTGCATTCCGGCAGCCTCAACCACTGAGGCATCATCGGTAAACTCCTCCACAAAACGCTGCTCATAGGCACGACGCAGTACAGAGAGCTTGAACACCTGCGGTGTCTGCACAAGACGGTAACGGTCACGGCGCACCACCTCGGTAACGCCATTGCCGCCTACGATGTGACGCAGACTGTCCTGCAGCTCAATCATAGGTATAGCGGCACCATGTATCCATGCCTCGCGGAAGCAATCATCGACCACACTCTGCGACACGAACGGACGCACACCGTCGTGTACACCCACAAGAGCCTCGTCCAGGTCATCAACCTGGGCAAGACCGTTCTGTACCGAATGGAAACGTGTGGCACCGCCCTGTGTAAGCAACAGGGGCACAGCGAAGGCGTGCTCCTTGCAAAGCTCCTTCCAGAGCTCGAAATGGTCGGCAGGAAGCACAAGTATCAACTGCATTGTGGGGTCTATCGAATGTAGACGCTCCAAAGTCACCATGAGCACGGGCTTTCCACCAATAAGCTGGAACTGCTTGGGCATGTCACCGCCCATGCGTAGTCCCTTGCCACCGGCAACTACTATAAGATGTTTTTTCATATCCAATACATTTTCAGAACTGCATCTGCGAGCGCTGTGTCGCCACCGTATCCGCTCCGCACAGACGCTCTACAAGCGCGAAGCCGAAGTCGAACGAGACACCGGGTCCACAGCCTGTGATTATATTTCCATCCTCCTGCACAGCAACCGCCGTGTACTCCGCACCGAAGAGGTCGCCCTCACAGCCCGGGTAGCAGGTAGCCTTGCGTCCCTCCAGGATTCCTATCCTGCCCAGTACCATTGGAGCCGCACAGATGGCAGCCACAAGAACACCCTTTGAATGGGCATCCTTAAGCAATGTACGCAAAGGCTCATGAGCCGAGAGATTGTCGGTACCGACACCACCGCCCGGCAACACCAGTGCATCGGCATCGCAGAAGCAGACATCCTCATAAAGCGCATCGGCAACGACAGGCACCGCCTGTGCCGAAACCACCTCACGACGCTGCATGATTGACACCGTAGTTACCTCAAGGCCTGCACGGCGCATCACATCCACCGGAGCCAATGCCTCCACGGTCTCGAAACCATCGGCAAGGAATAGATATACTTTCTTCATAATCAATAATTCATATTAAAACGGAACGTAATCGTACCCTCCTCGTTCTCGGTCAGGTTTGATACATTGTTGAACTTTATCTCGTAAGCAGCCTTCTCGGCAGCCTTCTTCAATGCGAGAGAAGCAGTCTTTGCATTAGCGGCCACCACACGTCCCTGAGGGTCAACAGTAACATTCACAATAACCGTACCAGCCTCCTGAACCGGAATGTTCCTGTTGAGTTCACCCACAACCCTGCGGTTACCCACCTTGTAATCGATACCCAGACCATTGCCGGTACCTACCGCCTGCTGACCCTGGTCCGTACCGCCGGCAGTGCTGCCTGCAGCACCTACACCGGCATCCTCGCCGCTCTTGCTGCTAATCTTGCTTGACTTGCCGAAGGTTCCGGCCACAGAGTTTGCAATCTTCTCCTTTGCCTGGCGCTCGGCCTCCTCGGCCGCACGACGTGCCGCCTCCTCAGCAGCCTTACGCTCAGCCTCTTCCTTGCGCTTTCTCTCCTCCTCACTCATAACAGGCTTCTCTTTCTTGCTCTCGACCTTTGAAGTGAGGGTATCCACAGGAATACTCTTCTCGTAGTTCTGCGCAATATAAGGATCCTTGGCTGGAGTGGCTGGAGTGGCAGGAGCCGGTTCGGCCTTTGCTACCTGAGGCTTCACGTCACTGATGAACTTCGCCTCATAGAACTCCTTTCCGGCAAAGTCCTCGGCAGCGCTCTGCATCTCGATGTTGCTCTTCTCGGGCTGCACGGGTATCTGCTCCATCACAATGAGACAGAGCAACAGCACAACCAGAATGTGGAACACGAGCGTGCCTACAATACCGTATAGTTTCTCTTTTGAAATATCTTTCATCGCTTCTTGTCGGGCTGGCGTGTAGCAAGCACCATCTTGAACTCGTTATCGTTTGCAATATTAAGCACCTTGACAACCTCACCATAAGGGATGCTGACATCGGCATAGAGAGCCACGTACATCTCTTCGTCCTTCTCACGGCACTCGAACAGGAAAGCCGTCAGCTCCTCAAGTCCCTCAATCTGCGCAGGCTCATCCTTATCCCACTGCACAAAGAAGTTCAGTTCCTTGTCAATGGTGACACGCGCCATAGGCTTTGCGTGTGTCTGTGCCTTGCCCTCGGGCAACAATACCTTTATCGCGTTAGGCGCAACGATTGTGGATGTCAGCATAAAGAATATCAACAGCAAAAAGATGATATCCGTCATTGAAGACATTGAAAAACCGTCTATAGCCTTTGTCTTTCTCTTTATCATAATGATTCACACTTTACGGGTAATCATCAATTGGCCTTAGCCTTGTTCTCCTTGTCCTCGGCAACAATCTCAAGGAACTCAATCATGTCGGCCTCCATAAGGTTCTGCACTCTGTCGACACGCGCCACCAGATAGTTGTATGCAAAGATTGCGATGATACCAACGATGAGACCGCCTACTGTTGTGACCATGGCCTCGTAGATACCGCCTGACAGCAATGATACATCGATGTTGTTACCGGCGTTCGACATCTGCCAGAAAGCCTGCACCATACCTGTAACCGTACCCAAGAAACCGAGCATTGGAGCCACGGCAGCAATGGTAGAGAGTACAGGAAGACCCTTTTCGAGGTTAGCGATCTCAAGACCTGCATTGTTCTCAAGCACCTGACGTACCGAAACGGCATCAAGACGGCAATCCTTCACGCCCTTTGCAAGGATACGTGACATTGGAGTGTTCTGCTTCTCGCAGTAGTTTACAGCAGACTTTATGTCATTGTCGCGGAGATTGTCCTTGATGCGGTCAAGCAGATATGGGTTCCTGTTCATTGACTTGCGCAAGGTCATGAAACGCTCCACAAAGATGTATACGCCAAGAATGGACAGGATTGCAAGTACAACCATAATCCAACCGCCCTTCATTGCAAGTTCAAGGATATTCAAACTCTCCTGTACCGGCTCTGCAACCGCTGTCAGAACCTCAGTTCCTGTTACCTCAGGGGCAACTTCTGTAAGAAAAATCATAGTAGTCTATTGTTTTATTTATTTTAGTCTATTGTTATTTTAACGTAAGTTCAATATAAGAAATCGTACTGATATTCATTGCGTTTTGTCATTCTCGAACCAACGGTCGACGCCCGAAGGGGCTAAAGTCAACGTATGTGAGAGATCTCATATTTCGCGATATTTTGAGATTTCTCGTCGCTACGCTCCATCGAAATGACAAATTCACGATTTGATGAGTTTATATCGAACTCACGTTATTTTATCAAACATTTCTGATAGGCCTTGATTGTCTCCTCAAGTCCCAGATAGAGCGCATCGCAGATGAGTGCGTGACCTATGGACACCTCGTCTACCCATGTTATCACATCGGTAAAGAACTTGAGGTTCTCAAGGCTGAGGTCGTGACCCGCATTGAGGCCAATTCCCAACTGCTTCACTCTCTTTGCAGTCTCAAGGAAAGGTGCGATTGCCGCATCACGGTCGGCCGCATACATGTGGGCATAAGGACCTGTGTAGAGCTCCACACGGTCGGCACCCGCCTTGGCCGCATACTCGGCCATACGCACATCGGCATCAATGAATATCGAGCTTCGTATACCGGCATCACGGAGGTCATTGAGGATATCACGCAGGAAATCCTGCTGTGCAACGGTATCCCAACCGCTGTTCGATGTCAGCTGCTCAGGCTTATCGGGCACCAATGTAACCTGTGAGGGGCGTACGCGCAACACAAGGTCCATGAACTCCTTTGTAGGATAGCCCTCGATGTTGAACTCCGTGCGCAGTATGCCCTGCAGTGCCGTAACATCGGCACGGCGTATGTGACGCTCGTCGGGGCGTGGATGCACGGTGATGCCATCGGCACCGAAGGCCTCGCAATCCTTTGCCACAGCCAGGATGTCGGGGTTGTTACCACCGCGGGCATTCCTTATCGTAGCAACCTTATTGATATTTACACTCAGTTTAGTCTTCATACATAAAACATTATAACACAACGCGATGGACTATACCACCCGCATCATAATCCATATTTTTTGCAAAAATAGCACAAATAAAAAATTTAATACAATAATTTATCTTAATTTTGTACCCGCAAGCCTTTATTGTTGACATTCGCGATGTTACCGATAGAGGCAGGATGCCAAAAAGACAACAAGGATGAGATTCGCAATTTTCGGGAACAGACACCAGACAAAAAAATCAAGAAGCATAGGACAACTGTTCAGCGCCATAACAAGATATGGCGACACGTTCAGCATAGACCGGCCGTTCTATGAGTTCCTGCTGTCGGAGGGCATTGACGTTCCACAGCCCGCAGAGCTCATCAACGGCGAGGAGTTCAGCGCCGACATAGCCATAAGTTTCGGAGGCGACGGTACGCTCCTGCGTACGGCAAGCCGCATAGGCCGCAAGCAGATACCTATCCTTGGCATAAACGCCGGCCGTCTGGGATTCCTCACTACAACATCGAACGAGGACATTGAGTACGTGCTCGGCAAGATTCACGAAGGCCAGTACGACGTAGAGAAGCACAACATCATTGAGGCCGTGCCCGACGGCATTGAGCTCAAGAGCTACCCCTTCGCGCTCAACGAGATTGCGATAATGAAGCATGACAGTTCGTCAATGATGACCATAGAGGTAACGCTCAACGGCACCGACAGTATCACCTACCAGGCCGACGGCCTCATCGTTGCAGCCCCCTCGGGCTCTACCGGCTATTCGCTCAGCGTAGGAGGCCCGATCATCGCGCCCGACGCCAACGTGCTCGTGCTCACCCCCATCGCGCCACACAGCCTGAGCGCCCGCCCACTGGTGATAAACGACAGCACACAGATAGGCATCAAGGTAAACAGCCGTAGCCACAATTTCCTCATCGCCATTGACGGACGCAACGAAAGTTGCGACGAGACAACCGGAATAACCGTGCGCAAGGCCGACTACAAACAGCTCATCATCCGCCTCCGTGAGCATTCGTTCATACAGAACCTGCAGGAGAAACTGATGTGGGGAGCAGATGTAAGGGATTGACAGGAAACAATCATATATAAAGCAGCACAGCACCGGGTACCCGGTGCTGTGCTGCTTTATATATGATTGTTTCCTGTCAATCCCTTACATCTGCTCCCCACATCAGTTT
>JAFYWE010000089.1 GCA_017558165.1 Bacteroidaceae bacterium | reverse complement strand
TAAATATTGTCCTGCCACAAGGAGTCGGCAACCACGCGCACCCTGAGACCGTCAAATGAGAGCAGGCCACTTCGTAAGGAAATAAGGGAATCGGCATACTCGCCACTGAGCCATACAGGTTCATCAAGCCTTTCGCGCTTTATAAAAGGCGTCGATACATACTCATACCGCACGCTGTCCTGCGGAAGTGTCGACACAAGATAGCTACGCTTGCCGTCAACCGCGTGCAACAACGGATTACCGCTATTGTTGTAAATAATGAGCGAAGCACCTTCCCTTTCTGCAGGAGACACGACAAGCATCGCCACAAGCGAAGCCACAGCACTGCACCCCGACAGCAACAGCAACCAATGGCGACGGTTCACCACACTATACACCAACATGAACAACAGCAACGCTACGAGGAATGCCCCACCCGCACCGGCTGGCGGTAAGGACAACGATGCTCCCGGCAAGGAGGCGATGCCTGTGACACAAGCGTTCATTGCAATGACAACAAGCTTGAGCAATACGGCGACAGCCTGTTGCAAAGGAGGCACAAGCGCAAGCGCCCAAACGACCACGGCAAGGCTCATGAGCACAAAGGCCAACGGCACCACCAAAAGGTTAGTGAGAACAAAATATAACGGAAACACACCGAAGGTGTACCACACGAAAGGCAACGTACCAAGCTGTGCGGCAACTGTGAGCGCGAACATATTCAGCAGATAGCGGACAACCGTACCGCGCTCATTGACCCTGAACGCACTTTGCATTACAGGTACCAAGAGAAGAATTGCGAAGACAGCCGAAAACGAGAGCTGGAAGCTGAGGTCAAAAAGGAGATGCGGTGAGAAAAGCAGCATTACAATAGCTGCAAATGACAACGAACTGACAGCCGAGGAATCCTGACGCAAGCAGCGCCCCGCAGACATTAGCGTAAAGAGTATTGCCGCGCGCACAATCGATGGCGAGAGACCAGCCACAAAAGCGAACGCCCACAACAGCAGTACCACAAGCAGTTCCCTGACCACACGCACAACCCGCCCCCTACCACGCAAAGGCAACAGCGTCATGAGCAGAAGATAGAACACGCCCAAGTGCATGCCGGAGATAGCAAGTATATGGCTCGCACCCGCAACGGAGTAGCTCTCCTTGAGTTCCTTGGAAAAATCGCGTTTCTCGCCCAGTGTCAGTGCCGAGAGAAGCGCGAGTTCATCATCACCGAACGAGAGCGAACGGTACATATCGGCTACCGAACCGCGCACACGCATCGCATGCATAAAAGGCGACAGTTCACCCTCGCCTACATATTCCCAACCATCATTGGCGACAAAGGCATACCCGTCTATTCCTTTTATATAATAATATCTCTCGGCATCGAACTCCGCCGGGTTGCCTGCATTCACAAAAGGGCGCATAGCAACGTCAACGAGCACCTCGCTGCCGGCATTGAGAGAATCGGCCCCGGCCGAACGCGGGAAATAGAGATAGACACGTCCCTGCTCACGCACGCCGTCCAAGCCTGTCGGTGCATACATCGCGACATCGGCAAGCGCCTTCATTGTAGCCCCGCCGTCAACTGGTTTCTCAAGCAACTGCGCGCGGTAGGCGGTTTTCTCGCTACTCCACTGCGGCGCCTTAACAGCCTCCTCGCATTCCTCCACGAACAAGCCTGCCACCATCATGAATACGAAAGCACCCGCGCCGAAAAGCCAACGCGGAGCGTCGCGCCTGAGCCCGGCAAGCAGAGCCACCACCGAGAACAGCCACAAAAGCAGTATTTGCAGCACGTCAATGCTGCAATACCAACCGACGGCAATGCCTGCCACAAGAGGCACCGCCAGCCTGAAAAGGGGATACTTCTTAAGAAAAGACGTAACGACCACGGCCTACGCCCGATTACAGGGCACGCAAAGCAGAGATGACTGCGTGAGGATCGGCATCCTTGAACACCGCGTTACCGGCTACAAGGGCATCGGAACCTGCAGCGGCAAGCAACTTGCCGGTCTCCACGTTCACGCCGCCGTCAACCTCAATGAGAGCCTTTGAGCCTGTAGAGTCAATGAGCTCGCGAAGTTCGCGCACCTTGTTCACCGTGTGAGGGATGAACTTCTGGCCACCGAAGCCCGGGTTCACGCTCATGAGCAACACAAGGTCAAGCTCACCGATGATATCCTTGAGAAGGTGCACGGGAGTAGACGGGTTAAGAGTGACACCGGCCATCATACCGGCATCCTTGATTTGTGTAACGGCACGGTGCAAGTGGGTACATGCCTCGTAATGGATATTCATTATACGGGCATTCAGGTCCTTCACTGCAGGAAGATAGTTCATAGGCTCCACCACCATGAGGTGAACGTCGAGCGGCTTCTCGCACAGCTCGGCAACATACTTGAGCACAGGAGGGCCGAAAGAGAGGTTAGGAACGAACACGCCGTCCATAATATCGATGTGCAGCCACTCGCAAGAGCTGCTGTTGATCATTTTCAAATCCTCTTGAAGGTTGCCGAAGTTCGCCGACAACAGCGATGGAGAAACTATCTGTGCCATTTCTTTAATTGTTTTATATCGCGAAGATAGTACAAAGAGCGTGGAAATGCAAACAAAATGCGAAAATCAGAGAACATCAAAAACGCACAACAACACAAAGACTTGAAAAAATGCAATATTTTGCTTTTCTTTGTAAAAGATAAACATCAACACTTTAATAATATGAGAACCAGACTTAACCACCTATGCCTGGTGATGCTCGCCGCATTTGCGCTGAACGTCACTGCAAGTGCACAAAAAGCCGGAGCCTTCTTCTCGGAATCGTTTTCCAAGGGCAAACCAGTACAGATAACCAACAACCGCGACAAGGGCTATGCCATAAAGCTGGGCAGTGACGGAGCGACCGTTACCAGCGGCAACGCATCGTACAGCGAGGAGGAGATCTGGTACCTTGTGGGCGATGCCGACCAGTTCAGGCTCTACAACATGAAGGGCGGAAAGAAGCTCGCGCTCAAGCTCGACGGCGAGGCTGCCACAATGGGTAACGCGAACGAAGCCACAGTACTGAAACTGACAGAGCAGGCAAAGGGCGGATACACCATCACACCCGCCGATAACACTGGACACAGTTTCAACATGTTCGGCGGTGCCGGCAGGGACATCAAGCTCTACAGCAGTCAGGACGAGGGCAGCCATTGGGTAATCAAGGAGATTGACACCAACAAGCCACTTGTAATAAAGTACAACGCACAGACCGAGGGCGGATTGGAGACAAACACCCGCATTGGCAGCATTGCTATAACCGTTGACGGCAATGCAAGCGAGATCATGCTCTGCAAGGAGAACCTCCCCAAGGCTACTACCTGCTACCTGCCACACGACGCCACATTCAGCATAGCACAGGGATTGCTTTGCCACGGCTGGAGAATGGACATCAACGGCGGCGAGGGCATGGAGGCACAGCAACTGCCCAATAAAGGCATGGAGGTTACCGTAAGCATCGACGTTGACAAGGACAACCGCTACCAGTACCTTTTCTACTCACCCGACGAGAAGGGTATCCCCTACCGTATACCGGCCATCACAACCACAGCCAACGGCTACGTGTTCGCCATCAACGACTACCGCCCATGCGGTAACGACATAGGTTTCGGTGAGGTAGACCTTGTAATGCGCCACAGCACAAAGGCCGGTAAGGAGTGGGACGGCGTGTCATGGACAGCCCCTGTGAAGATTGCCGACGGCGTGGGCAAGGAGGCAACCGAGACATGGCTTACAGGATTCGGTGACCCAGCAATAGTAGCCGACCGCGAACACAACGAGATTCTCGTTATGAGCGTATGCGGTAACCGCGTATGCTGGCACGGAAACTACGGTGCAGGCACAGCTGAGAACCCAGAGAACCCCAACCGCATGGCACGCCTGCGCATCAAGTACAACGAGGAGACCGGCGAATGGATTGCCGGCGAGCCCGAGGAGGTCACATACGAGATTTACCCGTTGTTCAAGGACAAGGACGGCAAGGCACACGTGGGCTCAATGTTCATTGGTGCAGGACGCAT
>JAFYWE010000088.1 GCA_017558165.1 Bacteroidaceae bacterium | reverse complement strand
TAAAGCCCAGGTGCGAAAGTCATGCCGAAGTCATCTCCATTGGAGTTCAGTGGAGCGCCCATGTTGATGACATTCCACAAGGTGTCGTTGAGCTGTGTGGCACACATGATATCCAGTCCGCCCATGCCCGGGTATCCGTCCGAAGAGAAGAACAGTTCACCCTTAGGGCCGAATGACGGGAACTGCTCGTCACCCTCGGTGTTTATCATTTCCCCGGCATTCTCTATGATTCCTTCCATGGCCTTGCTGTTGCCTATGTAGTAACGCCATATGTCAAGCCCACCGAATCCGCCGGCCATGTCCGATGTGAAATAGAGCCAGTTGCCATCGGGTGACACTGCGGGGTGTGCATACGATGACAGGGTGTCTTTTGAGATTACAACCTGTTCGGGTTTTCCCCAAGTGGCATCACTTCGGTTGCTCTTGTATATGCCGGCAAAGCGTGGGTATTGGTCGTCGGTCACGCAACGGGTAAAGTACATTACCTTACCGTCTGGTGTGAATGCGCATGCTCCGTCCTCGAACTCGCTGTTAACGTCGCCGTCGATTTTCTCGGTCTTCTGCCATTTTCCTTTTTCGTCGAGCTTTGTGATGAATAGGTCGGCATGTTTCTGTCCCGTCACACTGCTGAGGTCCTCGCCGGTAGCCTCCTTTCGTGTGCTGGTTGTGATGACCATAGTGGTGTCCTCGCCCACGTACATTGGACAGTAGTCACTGCGCTGTCCGTTCAGTTCCTTTGATTTCTTTACGATGTAACGGTTGGGGTTGCTTTTCCAGTCGGCAGACTGTATTGCCGACTGCAGGCCTATCTGTGCCATGCGGTTGTCAGGAGCTTTTTCAAGGAATGCCCTGTAGCTCTTTTGCGAGGTCTTGTAGTCGCCGGTCTCAAGCTGTGCTCCTGCAAGGTAGAGTAGTGCTGTAGAGTCGGAGTGCCCGTATCGCACCGCATTCTGGTAGGCGCCGGCCGCACGTGCCGGGTTGTTGCTCCTGCGGTAGCATTCTCCAAGCTTCCATGCCACCTCGGCACGTTTCTTGCGTTCGTTTGACGGAATCTTTCCGTATGCCTTCTTGTACTCCTTGGCCGCCTCGTGATATTCGAGCACGGCAACATACCGGTCACCTTTCCTGATGGCCTTCTCACTGCTGCACGATACCATTGACAGTACAAGCAACATTAAAGCTAGTATGTAGTTCAAGTTCTTCTGCACAAGAATGAATCCCAGTTATATTATAACTGATAAAATGTGGTTTTATTATGTTCAAGTCTAGGATTTTGCGCATATCAGCTAATCTGGCTGTTGTCGCGTAGCACGTCATTCACGACTGTCGAGAGCTTCTCCTTCAGTTCCTCGATGAATGTCTTTGCCTCGTATTGTCTCTTTTCAATATCGCGCAGTTTCTTCTCCCAACGTCCTGTAAGCTCTGCACTCTTCAGCAGTTCGTTCCTTATGATGCCGATGAGCTCAATGCCTGTCTGTGTGGCAACAATGTTCTTCTTCTCGCGGCGTATGTAGTTACGCTTGAAAAGGGTCTCGATGATTGCCGCGCGTGTTGAAGGGCGTCCTATTCCGTTCTCCTTCATCGCATCGCGCAGTTCCTCGTCATCGACAAGCTTTCCGGCTGTCTCCATGGCACGCAACAGCGTAGCCTCGGTGTAGTTCTTGGGCGGTTGTGTCCACTTCTCGGCAAGGCCCGGTGTGTGCGGGCCGCTCTCGCCCTTTGTGAACTCCGGCAACAGGTTGTCGTTCTCCTTCTCCTCGTCGGTGGGCTGGCCGGCAAACACTACCCTCCATCCAGGCTCGGTTATCACCTTTCCACTTGTCTTGAACTCCACGCCGGCACTCTCGCCCAGCACGGTTGTGGTGCGGAACTTGCAGTCCGGGTAGAACACCGCAATGAAATGCCTTGCCACAAGATCATATACCTTCTTCTCAAGGTCGGTAAGTCCCTGTGGATACACTCCGGTGGGGATTATCGCATGGTGGTCGGTTACCTTCTTGTTGTCGAAGACCTTCTTTGATTTCGGCAACGGCTTGTCCACCAATGGCATCACCAGTGTCTGGTAGTCGCGCAGACCTTTGAGTATGTTGGGGCACTTGGGGTAGATGTCATCGCTCAGGAATGTGGTGTCGACACGCGGGTACGTGGTCACCTTCTTCTCATAGAGCGACTGTATGATCTGCAGTGTCTGGTCGGCCGACAGCCCGAACTTCTTGTTGCAGTCTACCTGCAGTGATGTAAGGTCGTACAGCTTGGGTGGCAGTTCCGTACCGTTCTTTGCCGTGATGTCGGTTACGGTGAAGGGCTCACCTGTAATCTTCTCCAGTGCCTCGCGTCCCTTCTCCTCGTTGTCAAATCGTCCTTCGGTCACGCTGAACGTTGTGTCACGATATACGGTCTTCAGCTCCCAATATGGTTGTGGAACAAAGTTGGCTATCTCAAGATGACGCTTTACGATAAGCGCCAGGGTAGGGGTCTGTACACGGCCTATGGAGAGAACCTGCTTGTTCTTCGCGTATTTGAGGGTGTATAGTCTTGTGGCGTTCATGCCCAGCAACCAGTCACCGATGGCGCGACTGAGGCCTGCCTCGTAAAGAGCCTGGTACTCGCTCTGGTCCTTGAGCGTTGCGAATCCCTCGCGTATGGCCTCCTCGGTAAGCGACGATACCCACAGACGCTTGACCGGGCATTTCGCCTGTGCCTTCTGCATAACCCAACGTTGTATGAGCTCTCCCTCCTGGCCGGCATCACCGCAGTTCACTATCATGTCTGCGCTCTTCATCAGACGCTCTATTATCGCGAACTGTTTCTCGATGCCCCTGTCATCAATGAGCTTGATACCGAAACGTGGCGGTATCATGGGCAGGCTGCTGAGGCTCCATCGTTGCCACATGGGGGTATAATCGTGGGGCTCCTTCAATGTGCACAGGTGACCGAATGTCCATGTCACCTGGTATCCGTTGCCCTCATAGTAACCGTCGTGACGGCTTCTGGCTCCCAGAATATCGGCAATCTCCTTTGCTACGCTCGGTTTCTCAGCTATACAGACTATCATATTCCTACTATCATTCTCCGTAAATGAGAGGTTGACTAAAAAGGCTCTTTTGTTGTTATGCTTGTCTCCAAAATCCTCATTTACTTCAAGTAAACTGCGGTTTTGGAGACTTCGCAAGCCTAAGAAGCTGTTTGAATTTCTAAAAAAAGTTTTTCTTATACTATAAGTCGCTGTTTCGTTGTTTTTTATATTCAAAAATGTCTGTTTTCTTCTTTTTCTCGGTTACGTAGCCCGCTACGCGCCCTACAAAAAATAATAAAACACCCTATTTTTG
>JAFYWE010000087.1 GCA_017558165.1 Bacteroidaceae bacterium | reverse complement strand
TTCATCAAGCGTAACAAGATCTACAGCTCAATGCGTGAGTTCTTCAACTCAAAGGGCTACATGGAGGTTGAGACCCCAGTATTGCAGTCAATCCCAGGCGGTGCGGCTGCACGTCCGTTCATCACACACCACAACGCATTGGACATTCCACTTTACTTGCGTATCGCCAACGAGCTCTACCTCAAGCGCCTCATCGTAGGTGGTTTCGAGGGTGTATACGAGTTCTCTAAGAACTTCCGTAACGAGGGTATGGACCGTACACACAACCCCGAGTTCACTTGTATGGAGATCTATGTATCATACAAGGACTACAACTGGATGATGTGCTTCACAGAGCAGATGCTCGAGAAGATCGCGCTTGACGTGAACGGTACGACAGACGTACAGGTCGGCGAGCACACCATCAGCTTCAAGGCACCATTCCGCCGCGTTACAATGCTCGACTCAATCAAGGAATTCACAGGCTATGACCTCAACGGCAAGAGCGAGGAGGAGATCTTCGCAATCTGCAAGGAGCTCAAGATGGAGGTTGACGAGACAATGGGTAAGGGCAAGCTCATCGATGAGATCTTCGGCGAGTTCTGCGAGGGCAACTACATTCAGCCTACATTCATCACCGACTATCCTATCGAGATGTCACCACTCTGCAAGCGCCACCGCAACAACCCTGACCTTACAGAGCGTTTCGAGCTTATGGTTAACGGTAAGGAGCTATGTAACGCATACAGCGAGCTCAACGACCCAATTGACCAGGCAGAGCGTTTCCAGGAGCAGTTGCGCCTGAGCGAGAAGGGTGACGACGAGGCAATGTTCATCGACAAGGACTTCGTACGCGCACTCGAGTACGGTATGCCTCCTACATCAGGTATGGGTATCGGTATGGACCGTCTCGCAATGCTCATGACAGGCCAGACAACCATCCAGGAGGTATTGTTCTTCCCACAGATGCGCCCCGAGAAGAAGGTTCCAAAGGACAACGCTGCGGCATTTGCGGTAATCGGTGTTCCCGAGGAGTGGGTACCCGTGCTCCACAAGGCAGGCTACAACCTTGTAAATGACCTCAAGGGCGGTAATGCACAGAAGATACAGATGGAGATAGGCGGTATCAACAAGAAGTTCAAGCTCGGCTACACACTCCCGTCAGTGAACGACGTTGCAGCGTGGATCGAGAAACTCGGATAAGCGCCAATTCATATAAAAACAATAATGTTGCAAGGGAGTATCCCTGCAAAGAGACACCTCCTTGCAGCACTTAAAACACAATATTATGGAACTATCGAACAAACAGGTTGCCATTATGGGCGGCGGAAGCTGGGCCACAGCCATTGCCAAGATATTGCTCAACAATGTCGACACAATCAACTGGTACATCAGACGCGAGGACCGTATTGAGGATTTCAAGCGACTCGGCCACAACCCTGCGTACCTATCCTCTGTAAAGTTCGACACAAACAGAATCAATTTCTCGTCGGACATCAACAAGATTGTCAAGGAGAGCGACATTCTGGTTTTCGTGACACCGTCACCATACCTCAAGAACCACCTAAAGAAGCTTAAGGCCGAGCTTGAGGACAAGTTCATCGTGAACGCCATCAAGGGTATCGTCCCCGATGAGAACCTCATCATCTCGGAGTACTTCAACAAGGTGTACAAGGTACCATATGAGAACATCGCGGCCATTGCCGGCCCATGCCACGCCGAGGAGGTTGCCCTTGAGCGCCTCTCGTACCTTACCGTGGGATGCTCAAGCATCGACCACGCCAAGCAGTTTGCTAAGAAACTCGGCAGCAGCTACATCAAGACATCGGTAAGCGACGACGTTGTGGGTATCGAGTACGGCTCGGTGCTCAAGAACATCTACGCCATAGCGGCAGGTATCTGTAGCGGACTCAAGTACGGAGACAACTTCCAGGCAGTGCTTATGTCAAATGCGGCTATCGAGATGAACCGTTTCCTTAACGTGGTACACCCTATTGAGCGTACTATCAACGACTCGGTATACATGGGCGACCTCTTGGTTACAGGATACTCAAAGTTCAGCCGTAACCGTGTGTTCGGCAGCATGATCGGTAAGGGATACTCTGTTAAGAATGCGCAGATTGAAATGGAGATGATTGCCGAGGGATACTATGCGGCAAAGTGTATCAAGGAGATCAACGAACACTACCGCATCAACACCCCAATCATCGATGCAGTCTACAACATCCTCTATGAGGGCATCTCACCGGTGATTGAAATCAAACTTTTGACAGACTCATTCAAGTAAAAATAAATCCTTTTCGTAAGCTATTGTCCCCCTGTTTTAGGGGGACGAGCAGAGCGGAGGGGGTCAAAAAACAAAAAACAACAATGAAAAATATATCTTTGAACATCGACAAGGTTACAGGCTTTGTCACACGTGAGCAGATTCTGGCTCTTGAGCCACAGGTAAAGAGCGCACAGGTAGCTCTTGAGGAGGGAACACTCCCAGGCAACGATTTCCTCGGTTGGTTGCACCTTCCTTCATCAATTACACAGGAGCACCTTGACGACCTCAAGGCAACCGCACAGACACTCCGCGAGAACTGTGAGGTTGTAGTCGTAGCCGGTATCGGCGGTAGCTACCTCGGTGCACGCGCCGTTATCGAGGCACTCAGCAACAACTTTGCTGCCCTCATCGGCGACAGCAAGAACCCAAGAGTCATCTTCGCCGGCCACAACATCAGCGAGGACTACCTCTATGAGCTCACAGAGTACCTCAAGGACAAGAAGTTCGGTGTAATCAACATCTCAAAGTCTGGTACAACAACAGAGACAGCCCTTGCATTCCGTCTCTTGAAGAAGCAGTGCGAGGACCAGCGCGGTAAGGAGATGGCAAGCAAGGTTATCGTAGCCATCACTGACGCCGTTAAGGGTGCAGCACGCATCACAGCAAACAAGGAGGGTTACAAGAGCTTCATCATCCCCGATAACGTGGGTGGCCGTTTCTCGGTGCTCACACCGGTAGGTCTTTTGCCAATCGCTGTTGCA
>JAFYWE010000086.1 GCA_017558165.1 Bacteroidaceae bacterium | reverse complement strand
CGCGAAGAACTCCTGGTCCTCCTCAGATACAAAGGTTATGGCGCGTCCCTTGCTACCGGCGCGTGCGGTACGGCCAATGCGGTGGATGTAGTCGTCACAATCGCGTGGAACATCATAGTTTATCACAATGCGTATGTCATCAATGTCAATTCCGCGTGCAAGAATATCTGTAGCCACAATCATGTCAATCTTGCGGCTCTTATACTGGAACATTATCTCGTCACGCTCACCCTGGGTGAGATCGCTGTGCATCTCGCCCACGTTGAATCCCTGCTTTCTGATAGCACGGGCAATCTCCTTTACCTTTGTCTTGCGTGATGCGAAAAGGATGACGCGCTCGCTGCTCTCGGTCTCGAAAATCTTGTTGATGATGCCCATCTTCTGACCCTCGTGGCATATGTAAGCCTGCTGTGTGATACCCTCAGCGGGCTTTGCAAGGGCAAGGGTTATCTGCAACGGATCGTTGAGAATCTCCGATGCCAAGCGACGTATCTCCTCGGGCATGGTTGCCGAGAAGAGCATTGTCTGCCTCTCCTTGGGCAGCTGTTTGGCAATGGTCATGATGTCATTGAAGAATCCCATGTCGAGCATTCTGTCTGCCTCGTCAAGGATAAAGAACGACACCTTTGACAGGTCGATGTTACCAAGGTTGATGTGGCTTATCAGTCGGCCTGGGGTAGCCACAATGATGTCGGCACCCTTTGCCATACCGCGGAGTTCCTGCTCGTAACGCTGTCCGTCGTTACCACCGTATACGGCCACGCTTGACACGTCCATGAAATATGTGAAGCCCTCGAGCTGGCGGTCAATCTGCTGTGCAAGCTCACGTGTAGGAGCCATGACCACACAGTTGATTGCATCCTCGGGATAACCGCCGCGGCACAATCTGTTGAGCACGGGCAACAGATAGGCAGCTGTCTTTCCTGTTCCTGTCTGTGCCACTCCGATGAGGTCGCGGCCGTCCATCAACGGCTGAAGGGTCTGCTCCTGTATGGGTGTGCACTTCTCAAAGCGCATCGCATCAAGTGCATCAAGCACTTCGTCTTCAAAGTCAAATTCGTCAAAATACATTTTATACTATCTTGGTGCTTTGCGATAAAGATATATCGCTATGAATGTGTACAGAATATTCGGTATCCACACAGCCAGCACAACCGGCATCTGCTCGGCAAAGGCCGACGAGACTGTCTGGAACATTATGTATGAGAAACTGAGTCCAAGACCTATTCCAAGCGACATACCCATACCTCCCTTACGCTTCCTTGATGAGAGCGAGGCTCCGATTATCGTAAGGATAAAGGCCGCGAATGACATTGCTATGCGCTTGTGGTACTCGACCTCAAAGGTCTTGAGGTTGTCCATTCCACGCGCCTTCTGCTTGTCGATGTATCTGCTCAGTTCAGGACTTGTCATTGTCTCCTGCTGACCTTCGGATATGAGGAAGTCGGTAGGCTCCAAAGGCAACACGGTATCGATAGGCTCCTTGTTGCTTGAACTGATGATCTCCTTGTCATCTTTCAATTCCCTTATTGTCCAGCGACGCGCGGTCCATACACCAGGTTTTTCGGGGTTGTATGTGATGTTGTTCGCAGTCATGCGTGACACCAGTTTCTTGCCGTCAAAATGGTCAAGCGAGAAACGCCAGCCCATGTTGTTACGGCTCTCGTAACGCTCCATGTACGCTATGGTGTTCTCGTCGAGCTTTATCTGTATGTTACTTGCCGTCTCGACCTTCTTCTTTCGGTTGTGTGCCTGTTCAAAGGCAAGCCTGGTCTCATTGCCTCGCGGAATCACGTATGCGCTCAGCACGAACGTCATGAGGGCGATGATTCCGGCCGACACCATGTATGGTTTCATCAGGCGTCTGAAACTTACTCCTGAGGCGAACATGGCAATGACCTCGGAGTTGTCGGCCAACTTCGAGGTGAAGTATATCACCGATATGAATACGAACAATGCACTGAACGTGTTTGCATAGTAGGGCGCAAGGTTCAGGTAGTAGTCGAAGATAATCTCGCTTGTGGTAGCATTGGAGGTGGTGAACTTGTCGATCTTCTCGTTGTAGTCAAACACCACAATCACGATGATGATAAGCGCTAGCGAGAAGAAATAGGTTCCCAGGAATTTCTTTATGATGTACCAGTCGAGTTTCTTGAGTTTAAAGTAATCAAGCCATTTCATTACAAAGCATATGTTTGTTGTCTGTTCTGTGTTCTGTGCTTTTCACTCCCGTTGTTCATTATCAAAGTCTGCGTGTGACCTCAACGAGCATCTCCTTTTTCCAACTCGCATAGTCATCTGCAAGGATGTGCTTGCGTGCCTCCTGTGTAAGCCACACATAGAATGCAAGGTTGTGTATAGACGCAATCTCAAGCGCAAGCAGTTCCTGTGCGGCAAAGAGGTGACGCAGATAGGCCTTACTGTAGAGGGTGTCAACGAACGATGCTCCGTCCTCCTCGATGGGCGAGAAATCATATTTCCACTTCTCGTTACGCATGTTCATTATGCCGTGCTTGGTAAAGAGCATGGCATTGCGTCCGTTGCGGGTAGGCATAACACAGTCGAACATGTCCACTCCGCGCTCTATGGCCTCGAGGATGTTCGCCGGGGTACCCACACCCATCAGGTAGCGTGGCTTGTCGGTGGGGAGAATCTCGTTCACGACTTCAATCATCTCGTACATCACCTCGGCTGGCTCGCCCACGGCAAGGCCTCCGATAGCATTACCGGCAGCCTCCTTAGAGGCTATGAACTCGGCCGAACGACGGCGAAGGTCGGGGTATACGCATCCCTGCACAATGGGGAACAACTGCTGCTCATAACCGTACATTGGCTCGGTCTCGGCAAGCCTGCCAATGCAACGGTCGAGCCAACGGTGGGTTCTCTCCATGGATTTTTTGGCATAGTCATAATCGGCTGTTCCCGGTGTACACTCGTCAAACGCCATGATTATGTCGGCACCGATGCTGCGCTCAATGTCCATGACTCTCTCGGGCGAGAAGAAGTGCTTCGAACCATCGATGTGCGAACGGAACTCGACTCCTTCTTCGTTCATCTTGCGGATGTCCTTGAGCGAGAATACCTGAAAGCCGCCACTGTCGGTGAGGATAGGGCGGTCCCATGAGTTGAACTTGTGGAGTCCGCCGGCCTTCTCCAGTGTGTCGAGCCCTGGACGCAGATAGAGATGATAGGTGTTTCCCAGTATTATCTGTGCCTTGATGTCCTCCTTGAGGTGGGGGATCTGTACGCCCTTTACCGAGCCGACGGTTCCGACAGGCATAAAGATTGGAGTCTTTATCTCGCCGTGGTCGGTGGTAAGAACTCCGGCACGCGCCTTGCTGCCGCTGTCGGTATGTAATAGATTGAATTTCACGTTATTCAGTTAGTTTAATCGGGTTCTTTACTTTTTCATCCAAAAGAGCTGTATCAATCACGTCCTTGATGTCGTTGACATAGTGGAATGTGAGACCTGTGAGGTACATCTCCGGGATTGACTCAATGTTGCGGCGGTTCTCCTCGCAGATTATGATGTCTGTTATACCCGCACGTTTTGCCGCAAGTATCTTCTCCTTTATTCCGCCCACAGGAAGTACCTTTCCACGAAGGGTTATCTCACCGGTCATGGCAATGTTCGGCTTAACCTTTCGCTGGGTGAGAGCCGATACGAGTGCCGTCACCATGGTGATACCTGCCGATGGTCCGTCCTTTGGGATAGCACCTTCGGGCACGTGGATGTGGATGTTCCACTTCTCGAACACTTCGTATGGAATATTGAACTCGTCAGCATGTGCCTTGATGTACTCAAGTGCGAGCATTGCCGACTCCTTCATCACGTCGCCAAGGTTACCTGTAAGAGTAAGCTTCTCGCCCTTACCACGGCTAAGGCTTGTCTCGATAAAGAGTATTTCGCCACCTACCGCAGTCCAGGCAAGACCTGTTACCACGCCGGCATAGTCGTTGCCTTGATACTTGTCACGTGAGAATTCCTTGACACCAAGCAGACTGGTAAGGTCGGCGGGCTTTACGGTTGTTATCTCAAATTCACCGGTCGTAGCCTTCTGGCACGCGAGACGGCGGAAAACCTTGCCTATCTTCTTCTCAAGAGTACGTACTCCTGATTCGCGGGTGTAATCCTCGATGATTCGCTCTATCGCAGCCTTGTTGATATTCACTCTCTCCTTGGCAATACCGTTTGCCTCTTTCTCCTTTGAATCCATATGGCGCTTTGCAATATCGATTTTCTCCTCAGTGAGATATCCTCTTACCTCAATCAGCTCCATGCGTTCAAGGAGTGGAGCGGGGATGTT
>JAFYWE010000011.1 GCA_017558165.1 Bacteroidaceae bacterium | reverse complement strand
GGTGCAACAAGAACAGGAAGCCCGACGGTGAGTTCTACAACCTGTATACCGATGGCCTGAAGATATACACTACGATCGATTCAAGGATGCAACGCTATCTTGAGGAGTCTGTAGAGAAGCAGATGGTCGGTGAACTGCAGCCTAAGTTCTTCAAGGCAAAGAAGGGCAAGAAGACTGCGCCGTTCACGAATAAACTGAAGGTCTCTGAGGTAGAGGCTATCATGAATCGTGCCATGAAGCAGAGTGACCGTTACCGTGTCATGAAGAATAGTGGCTGTAGTGAGGAGGAGATCATAGAGGCTTTCAATACTCCTGTTGATATGGATATCTTTACCTATCAGGGAAGGAAGGATACTGTAATGACTCCTATGGATTCGCTCAAGTACTACAAGTTCTTCTTGCGCACGGGTGTGGTTTCTATGGATCCTATCACCGGTGAGGTGAAGGCGTATGTGGGCGGTACCGATTACAATCAGTTCAAGTATGACATGGCCGGTGTCGGTCGCCGTCAGATAGGTTCTACCATCAAGCCGTTCCTCTATTCATTGGCAATGGAGCATGGCTTTTCTCCTTGTGACGAGACCCAGAACGTGCAGCAGACAATCGTTACCGAGACCGGTCAGGTGTGGAGCCCAAGAAATGCATCAAAACAGCGCATTGGCGAGACTGTTACGCTCAGATGGGGATTGCAGACATCGAACAACTGGATATCGGCTTACCTCATGAGTAAGCTGAGCCCATATTCACTCAAGAAACTCATACATCAGTTCGGTCTGTTGAACAAGGATATCCAGCCTGTGCCATCGCTTTGTCTTGGCCCCTGTGAGGCGTCGGTGATTGAGATGGTGAGCGCGTATACGGCTTTCGTAGGAAAGGGTGTCCGAACATCTCCGCTGATGGTGACACGCATAGAGGACAGTGCGGGCAATGTGCTTGCGACATTCGTGGCCCACAAGAATGAGGTCATCAGTGAGGAGAGCTCGTATAAGATGATTGAGATGTTACGCTCTGTAATCAATGAGGGTACAGGTACGCGCATCAGGCGCAATCATAATATCCACGCCGATATGGGTGGTAAGACCGGTACTACAAACGACAACGCCGATGGTTGGTTCGTTGGATTCACTCCATCGCTCGTTACCGGCTGTTGGGTCGGCGGTGAGGAACGCGATATCCATTTCGACAATATGGCCGATGGTCAGGGTGCCTCAATGGCTCTTCCTATCTGGGGTATGTATATGAGTAAGGTCTATGCCGATAAGAACCTCCCGTATTCTCAGGATGAGGTGTTTGATGTACCAGAGGGTTTTGATCCTTGTAAGAGCCTGTTGCAACAGAAAGAGGAAGAGGAGGAACTTGTGCCAGTCCTGAACATGGGCGATGGTTCGGAGGATAAGGAAGAGGATGATGAGGACGGTGGGTTTGCCGATTTCTTCAATTGATTAAGGAATTTAAAGAACAATGATATGAAATTTGTAGGAATTATCCCGGCGCGTTATGCTTCGACACGTTTCCCCGGTAAACCTTTGGCTATGCTCGGTGGCAAGCCTGTCATTCAGCGTGTTTATGAGCAGGTCAAGGACTGCTTTGATGATTTGTATGTGGCGACCGATGATGAGCGCATCCTTGAGGCCGTGAAGGCTTTCGGTGGCAATGTGGTGATGACATCCGAGGATTGCAAGAACGGAACAGAGCGTTGCCTTGATGCATACAAGCGTCTTGGCCTTGAGTGTGATGTAATTGTCAATATCCAGGGTGACGAGCCTTTTATACAGCCTAAGCAGGTGAATGCCCTTATTGGTTGTTTTAAGGCCGAAGGTGTTGACGTGGCTACTCTTGTAAAACCTTTTGAGGTGGCTGACGGCATTGAGCGTCTTGAGTGCCCGAACTCTCCAAAGGTGGTTCTTGACGAGAAGGGCTTCGCGCTCTATTTCAGCCGTTCTGTCGTGCCATACCTTCGTGGTGTGGAGAGAGAGAAGTGGCTCGAGAACCATACTTTCTACAAGCATCTTGGAATCTATGCCTACCGTGCTGATATCCTTGAAGAGCTGACAGTACTGCCACAGTCTCCAATGGAGAAGGCCGAGTCGCTTGAGCAGCTGCGCTGGCTTGAGAACGGATACAGGATCAAGGTTGGTGTCACGGATATCGAGACTATCGGAATCGATACTCCCGAGGATCTTGAGCGTGCGAAGGAGTTCGCCTCTACAATAGGTTTTTCTTGGAACGATTGATGTCTACAACAGTATACGAGGCTCCTGAGATAAAACCGGTCAGCGTCAATGATCTGGCATTGCCCCAAAAGAGGGTGATGCCTAACGGAGTGTGTCTTTATCATCTTGCCGGCCCGCGCAAGGGGGTGGTAAGGCTTGATGTGCTTTTCAAAGGTGGCTATGGAGTCCAGGAGAAACCCTTGCAGGCGATGTTCGTGAACCGTATGCTGCGCGAGGGTGCCGCTGGCTTGTCGGCCGATGACATCTCAAGGAAGCTTGACTACTATGGCGCGTGGGTTGATATGTACTCATCGCAAGGGTGCAACCATCTGACTCTTTATACAATGTCCAAGCATTTTGTTCCATTGGTGCAACTGCTTGAGGAAATAATCAAGGAACCTGAGTTTCCCGAAGAGAATCTTGAGACTGTAAAGAGGAACAACAAGTCCTATTTTATGGTCAACAGCCGTAAGGTGGATGTTGTCTCTCAGCGCTATTTCGAGAATTCATTGTGGGGTGATGGTCATCCGTTGGCCCATATCGTGTGCCCCGAGGATTACGATGCCATAACCCGTGGGGATATCCTTGATTACTACGGCAGGGTGTATAATAACAAGAACTGCTCTCTGTTTGTGGCCGGTGATGTCAATGAAGAGATGTTCGAAGCCCTGCAGAGGTGTTTCGGTGACAAAGAATGGGGTGTAGGAGAGCAACTCGCCGATGTTGTTGTTCCGGAGCCTTGCCAACAGTCGGGTCCGCGTAAGGTCATTGTAGACGGTACCATGCAGAGTTGTGTGAAGATAGGCTTTATGGCTATAGAGTCGTCGCACCCGGACTATCATGTATTCCGTTTTCTTACCGTGCTGCATGGCGGTTATTTCGGCAGCCGTCTCATGAGTAACGTGCGTGAAGAGAATGGCTATACCTATCACATTGAGGCCGAGGTCGATGCCTACGGGGTGCGTAACGCGTTCATGATTACATCCGAGACTGACCACGATAATGTGGAGCCACTGGTAAAGGAGGTCTACAAGGAGATACGCAGGCTGGTTGACGAGCCCATTCCTGACAGTGAGGTGGAGCTTGTGCGCAGTTATATACTTGGCGAATTGTGCCGTGAGTATGAGGAGCGTTTCGCGAAGTCCGAGGTCTTTATAAATGCCTGGCTTTCAGGTGAGTCGTTCGAGTCGGTCAACCGATACCTTGAGACTGTGAGGACGGTGACTTCTGCCGATCTGCATCGTGTCGCAAAGGCCTTTCTTGACCGCGACGATATTATAGAAATAGTGGTAGGACAGTAATGATGGTCCTTGCTTCTAATGACAGCCGCTCTTTTGCGGCTGTTTATTTTTATAAAATAACGTGAATTCGATATAAGAAATCGTACTGATATTCATTGCTTTTTGTCATCTCGAACCAACGGTCGACGCCCGAAGGGGCTAAAGTCAACGTATGTGAGAGATCTCTTTTCTCACAATATTTTGAGATTCCTCGTCGCTACGCTCTGTCGGAATGACAAATTCACGGTTTGATGAGTTTATATCGAATTCACGTTAAAATATATACAACATAATTGTTGTTTCTCAACTTTGTTATTATCTTTGCGTAAATTGCAAATATAAGGTGCAGAAGGTGCGTGCGGGTCTTGGATGCCGTTCAGTATTCTTTGCGCAAGGAAAAATATGACAAAAAAGACAATATCGACTCTTATTATATCATTGGTGCTTGGCGGTGGTGTCCAGGCGCAAACATTTGCCGATGCTGTGAAGGACGGCCTCTCACCGCTCACTAATCTTGTGAATTCCGCTAAACAGAGCCTGTCGGCTGATACCGTGTCAAAAAAACGTGCCGACAAGAAGAACGTTCAGGCCTTGACACTCAAGGACGGTACCGTGTATGTAGGCGAGATGAAAGGAAAACGCCCGAACGGCCAGGGTAAGGCCATATACAAGAACGGCGATGTCTATGAGGGCGGTTTCGTGAAGGGCGTACGTGATGGCCATGGCGAGTACCGTTTCAAGGACGGCGAGCGTTATGTTGGTGAGTTCAAGGATGGACATCAGCATGGCGAGGGTGTGTATACATTCTCAGACGGACGCAAGTACACCGGAAAGTGGGAGAAGGACTACCAGCATGGATACGGACGTATGGACTATCCTAACGGTGACTTCTACGTGGGCTTCTGGGTCGAGGACAGACGCAGTGGTTCGGGTAGTTATTTCTATGTTGGCGGTGCATCGTATGTAGGCGAATGGAGCGATGACGAGCGCAATGGAATGGGTACGTTCGTATGGCCCGACAACAGCCGATACATAGGTTCATGGAGTAATGGAAAACGCTCGGGACACGGAGTGTACACTGCAGCCGACAGCACAGTGTACGATGGCAACTGGGTCAACAACCTGTACGATGGATATGGTACGATGGCCTATGCCAACGGTGATGTCTATGTGGGCGAGTTCAGGAAGGGCGAGCGTAATGGTCATGGAAAATATACCAATTCCGATGGAACTTACTATACAGGCGATTTCAAGGATGGTCTCCGCAACGGACATGGCAAGATGCTTTTCCCGGGCGGTGCCGTGTATGAGGGTGGCTGGAAGGATGACAAACGCCATGGCAAGGGAAAATACACCTGGGGTAACGGTGATGTCTATGAGGGTGATTGGAATGACGATACCATGAACGGCACCGGTATAATGCGCAAGAGCAACGGAGTGAAATACAAGGGCGGTTTCCTTAATGGTCTTGAACATGGCGCAGGCGTTGCCGAGGACAAGAATGGCATGCGTTATGAGGGTACCTTCGAGGAGGGTGCACGCCACGGCAAGTTCATTGTAAAGGACAAGGAAGGGAATGTGGTACGTGAGTGTGTCTACAATTCAGGTAATACAGAACAAGAATAATAAAAATATACGGCTATGATTTTGGATTCATTGAAGAATTTGGATTTGTACAAGGAACTTAATCCTAATTTCGCAAAGGCGATAGAGTTTATCAAGAACAATGACCTGAGCAAGTTGCCTTTGGGCAGGAATGAGATTTGCGGTGACCTTGTATTCGCGAACGTGATGGAGGCGCAGCCAAAGGCGAAGGAAGAGGCACGTCTTGAGATACACCGCCGTTACATCGATATCCAGATTCCAATCTCGGGCAACGAGCTGATGGGCTTCACTCCGCTGGATGAGTTGCCTGCTCCTGATTACATCGAGAGTGATGATGCGGCGCTCTATCCCGCGACTCTTGCCGCAAGGGACTATTTTACCGTGAAGAATGACCAGTTCGTGATTTTCTATCCACAGGACGGCCATGCACCGGCAATCACTCCAGTCGTTGTAAAAAAGGTGGTAGTGAAGGTTGCAATCTGAGAATAATTGAAAAGACTTATAATTAATAATAACGCTTCAAAATTTTACTGTCATGTTGAAATTTGTAGAACGCGATGCCTATCTGGCTCCATATAATCTTGACATAGAGGGCAGACACCGCTATTTCTTGCAGAGGGAGAGAGAGTTTACGAAGAATGGCCGACAGACACTGTCGAGCTTTGCTTCGGGTTATCTGTATTTCGGTCTTCACCGTACATCTACCGGTTGGGTGTTCCGTGAGTGGGCGCCAAATGCCACCAAGATTGTCCTGATAGGTGACTTCTCGAACTGGGAGGAGCGTCCCGAGTATGAGTTGAAGCAGTTGGCCGGTGGCGTTTGGGAGAGAAAGCTCCCGAAGAAGGCTATCCAGCATGGCCAGCATTACAAGATGAAGGTCTATTGGGACGGTGGCTGTGGCGAGCGTATCCCTGCTTGGGTACGTCGCGTGGTGCAGGACGAGGCTACAAAGATCTTCAGCGCCCAGGTCTGGGCTCCGGAGAAGGAGTATGAGTTCAAACACAAGAAATTCACTCCAAAGCGTACACCATTGCTCATCTATGAGTGCCACATAGGTATGGCCCAGGAAGAGGAGAAAGTAGGTACATACAGCGAGTTCCGCGAGAAGGTACTTCCACGTATCGCGGCCGACGGCTATAACTGCATACAGATCATGGCTATCCAGGAGCATCCGTATTATGGCAGCTTCGGATACCACGTGTCTAACTTCTTTGCAGCGTCATCACGTTTCGGTACTCCTGAGGAGTTGAAGGAACTCATCGATGCCGCTCACGGAATGGGTATCGCCGTTATCATGGACCTTGTACACTCTCATGCCGTGAAGAACGAAAACGAGGGTCTTGGCCTGCTCGACGGTAACCCTGCGCAGTATTTCTATGGTGATGACAAGCGCATACACAGCGCGTGGGATTCGCTCTGCTTCGACTATGGAAAGAATGAGGTCGTGCACTTCCTGTTGTCTAACTGCAAGTACTGGCTCGAGGAGTTCAAGTTCGACGGCTTCCGCTTTGATGGTGTAACATCAATGATATACTACAGCCACGGTCTTGGCGAGGCATTCTGCGGTTACGGCGACTATTACAATGCCGGTCAGAACGGTGATGCAATCTGCTATCTTACACTTGCCAACCGTCTTATCCATGAGGTTAATCCAAAGGCAATTACCATTGCCGAGGAGGTGTCTGGCATGCCAGGTCTTGCCGCACCTATCGAGGACGGCGGTTACGGCTTCGACTACCGTATGGCTATGAACATTCCTGATTTCTGGATCAAGATAATCAAGGAACGTAAGGATGAGGACTGGAAACCATCAGAGATTTTCTGGGAACTTACCAACCGTCGTAAGGACGAGAAGACAATCTCTTATGCCGAGAGCCACGACCAGGCGCTTGTGGGTGACAAGACAATCATCTTCCGCCTCATTGACTCCGATATGTACTGGCACTTCAACCGTGGTGATGAGACATATATGGTTTCACGCGGTATTGCATTGCACAAGATGATACGTCTCATGACACTGGCGACCATCAACGGCGGTTACCTCAACTTCATGGGTAACGAGTTCGGTCATCCCGAGTGGATTGACTTCCCGCGTGAGGGTAACGGCTGGAGCCACAAATATGCACGCCGCCAGTGGAGTCTTGTAGATAATCCTAACTATAACTATACACTCCTTGGCGAGTTCGACAAGGCAATGATTGAGCTTGTGGGTGACGTACGTAACTTCCAGAACCGTCCAGTACAGGAAATCTGGCACAATGACGGTGACCAGATCCTGGCATTCTCGCGTAAGGACCTCATCTTTGTGTTCAATTTCAGCCATGACCGTTCATTTACCGATTATGGCTTGCTTGTTCCCGAGGGCTCATATTCAATCGTGCTCAATACCGATTCGGAACGTTTTGGTGGTAATGCGCTTGTCGATGAGACACAGACACACTTCACACAGTACGACAGGCTGCACGCACGTCGCAAGAAGGGTTGGTTAATGCTCTATCTGCCTGCGCGTTCGGCATTGGTACTCAAGAAGAACAAGGAATGATCTTATGAGAGGAAACCAAGAAAAACGTCTGCAAAGAGTAGTGGCAACATTGTGTGCCACTCTCTTTGCTGTTTATGCCTTCTTGTTCGTGGGGGTATATCAGGCACCGGTCATTGAGGTGCTGTACAACCACGTTGCTACCGGTAAGCTGAGCTTTGACAGCTATGTGGTCGGCGGTATAATTTCGGCAGTGCTGACAATCTTTGCACTCTGGCTGAACCGCTTTACAAGGTTCCAGCGTGAATGGACAGCTATGGCCTATCTGCCCTCGACATTGCTACTGGCTTTCGTTACCGATATCGACCGCTCGATCTATGTAGGTGGATGGTCTTACGATGACTGGATTGTAGTCATTTCGGTGGCCATGTCCATATATGGCACACTGGCATTTGTGCTCAAGCGCGTGCTGTTCGAGAAGATCAAGAACATTGCGATGGGTGCGGGCAGGATAATATGGAGGAATCTCATACTGTTCGTGATACTTTTCTGCATTGCAGGAACATTGTCCAACGGTGAGGAGAATTTCAAGCGTGAGGCACTTACGTCTGTACGCTACAGCAAGGGTGACGTGGAGGGTGCTCTTGCGGTAGGACGCAAGTCACTCGATGCATCGCCGGAGCTTACGGCAATGAGAGCATATATAATGGCCGGTGACAGCTTGCTTGGCGAACGCCTGTTCGAATTCCCTCAGTATTACGGAGCTGGTGGCATAATGCCCGGCAAGGTGCAGACATCGGCGTTGGTGCCGGATTCTGTATTTGCGCTCATCGGCGCAAGGCCCGACAGCGCTGAACGTAATATGGATTTTCTCAAGCGACTGGTCGATACCGATTCGGCCAACCTTGTCGCAAGGGACTACTATCTTTCATCACTCCTGCTCGACAGACAGCTTGTAGGTTTCAAGGATGAACTTGCGCGTCTGTGCGGTGATTACGATGTGGATAGCCTTCCAAAGCATTACCGCGAGGCGTTGCTGCTCTGTTCCGAGTTTACCGATGATTTCTCGCTAGAGCTTGAGAATGATACCTTGTTTGTGATGTTCGACGAGTTGCGTGGCATCGAACGCCAGTACGACGACGCCCTTGTGCGCAACAATTATGTGCGAAAGGCTTTCGGTCGCACATATTGGTGGTATTTTCTTTATGGAATTTGATTGTATCTAATATGTTGTCCGGGCTATAATTGTCACATTGCGGCCCGGACTGCGTATCTGTGGCGGTTGTCAGTTATGCTAACGTCACATTGTTGTCACATTATTGTAACGTATGTACTCTGTCGGAAATGAGGTTGTTTTCCTATCTTTGCATGCGGTATAACCCTAAAAAGAAAATCAAATGATAAGAAAACTTAACCTCGTTCCTATTATCCTGCTTTTGCTGCTTCTGTTTGTGGTCTCATGCGAAGTCCACTCTCTCGATGAACTGAAATCAAAGTGCGATGTCATGTGCCGAGACAAACGCTATGACGAGGCGCTCGATTTGCTGGCGCGTGTGTATATAACCCCAGAGGCTACAAAAAGTGACAGGATAAATGCTCTGTTCGTGATGTCGATTATAGAGGATGTCATAAACAAGAACCATGCTGCGGCTATAGGTTATATAAATAAATCCATCGAGATTATGTATCCCGATGTGCATCCATTGCTTTATGCCTACAAAGGCGATTATTCGATGCATTATGGTGTGACGGATTCTGCGATGTACTATTGTAAGAAAGCTCTGGCATTGCCTCAGAACAGTCATGACGGTACGGTTAAGTATGTAGCGCACTATGTATTGAGTAAGGCTTACGGGCAAATGGGTGTGCCTGATTCGGCAAGGTATCACGAAATGGAGTTCTGCAGGGTGCGGAACAGTGGTAAGTTGTATGCCTATGTCGACATCCCTGACGAAGTGTTTGACAATAAGATAAAGTCCATTATAAAGACTAATGATAGTAGTGCACATCTGTTCCTATATGTGGCATTGTTCCTGGTTGTGTTTCTTGTTGCTTATGTTATAATAAAGAAAAAAAGTGAAAGACGTGGCCTGAATTCAGATATAGTTAATAAGGAGGCTTTTGAGGATAAATTGCGCACGGCTGAATCAAAATTTGAGAAAGTTGGAATTTATTCCGTACTGAACGGGCTACGGATTAAGGAAAATGAACTTTATCGTATTGCCTTTGCTGAATCGGAGACTCTTGAAAATGAGATGTTCGACAGTTTTAAGGAGGTTACGGCTGAACTGATGAGAGATTTTGATTTGAGCGGAGTGGAACTATTGTGCTGCTATTGTGCGTATTTGGGGTTCAACAATAATATCATCGCTTATGTAAGTCACTCAACACCTGCGGCAGTTCGTAAGCGCAAGGAGAGATTGAAGCAAAAGATCCATCCCGAATACTATTCCTTGATTTTTGACAGGAAAAATTGATGCTGTCCGACGGAAAGCTCTTTTGTGAACGGTCGTGTACAAGGAGTCCCTTGATGAATAGGGATTCCTTGTTGCTTTATATGTGGATCTGCTGTCTTTGATTTTTCTGTTTTTTCATGTTTTGTCGCACTTGTGTCTTGCACATAATTTGCTTGTCACACTTTTCGGCTGTTCTTTTGGCTGCAAAATGTAAAATCTTAAAAGAGCAGTGACTATGAAGAATTTGTTTTTTGTGTTATTTTGTCTTTGGGCAATAAATGTATTTCCTCAGGAGAATATTAAGGTCTCATTGAAGGTTGCAAACTCCTTTACAGGTGAACTTGTAGAGAATGGCAAGTGCGAACTGCTATCTTCCGACAGTACTTTCATGTCGAATGGGGAATGGGTGTATGGAACAATTGACGGTGTCCGTTCCTCTTCAAGCGCAACAGCGATTGTTCCGTGCAACGGCAATTACATATTCCGTTTGAGCCACGAAGATTACGACACGCTTCATTATCCAGTAACGGTAAAGGTTGCAAAAAAAGCCGAACGTCTCAGGTTGGGCGAAACGGCCTATATGCGTAAGGTGAGCACCGTCAATCTTGATGAATTTACTATCAAGGCAACGAAAATAAAGATGGTTGTGCGTGGCGATACAGTTGTCTATAATGCTGATGCTTTTCAGATGTCCAACGGCTCGATGCTCGATGCACTTATAGAGCAATTACCGGGTGTTGAGCTCAAGGATAATGGAGTGATAATGT
>JAFYWE010000085.1 GCA_017558165.1 Bacteroidaceae bacterium | reverse complement strand
CCCTCGGCAGCCTCGAACAGCTCGTGTGCCTCCGATGGGAACTGCTTTGCAAGTGCCGCGTAGCGTACCTCGCCCTGCAGGAACTCCTGGAACTTCTCCCACTGTGGCTCCTTGCTGTCGAGTGTGAATGGGTTCTTGCCCTCATCCTCCAACGCTGGGTTGTAGCGCCACAGGTGCCAGTAACCGCACTCAACGGCTGCAGCCTGCTCGGCCTGTGCCTTGCCCATACCGCGCTTGATACCGTGGTTGATACAAGGTGCGTATGCAATGACGAGTGATGGTCCTGGGTAAGCCTCGGCCTCGCGGATAGCCTTGAGACACTGGTCGTAGCTTGCACCCATTGCAATCTGCGCCACGTATACATATCCGTATGTTGTTGCAATCATACCGAGGTCCTTCTTGCGAATGCGCTTGCCGGCAGCGGCGAACTTGGCGATAGCGCCAAGAGGAGTTGCCTTTGAAGACTGTCCACCGGTGTTAGAGTATACCTCGGTATCGAGTACAAGGATATTCACGTCCTCGCCCGATGCAATCACGTGGTCAAGACCGCCGTAACCGATATCGTAAGATGCACCGTCACCACCGATAATCCACTGTGAACGCTTAACGAGGTACTGCTTGATTGCGAGAATCTGCTCGCTTGCATCGCTCTCGTACTCCTCACAAGCCTTGATGATGGCAGGGGTAATCTCCTTTGTAACCTCGGCACTCTCCTTATTGTCAATCCACTTCTGTGCAAGCTCCTTCAGCTCCTCTGGGCAGCTGCGGCAGCTCTGTACCTCAACAAGCAGGCGCTCAAGGCGTGCACGCATCTTCTTGTCGGCGAGCTTCATACCCAAGCCGAACTCGCAGAAGTCCTCGAACAGTGAGTTCGCCCATGCAGGACCCTCACCCTTCTCGTTTGTGGTATATGGTGTAGATGGAACAGATGCTGTGTAGATTGAAGAACATCCTGTTGCATTGGCAATGACCTGACGGTCACCGAACAGCTGTGTCAACAGCTTAACGTATGGTGTCTCACCACAGCCTGAACATGCGCCTGAGAACTCGAAGAGCGGGGTAGCGAACTGTGAGTTCTTAGGATTGCTCTTCACGTCAACAAGCGACTGCTTGCTCTTCACGTTCTTCACGCAGTAGTCCCAGTTTGCAGCCTCGTGTCTCTCCTCCTCCAATGATACCATTGTAAGGGCCTTGCCGGTCTTTGGATGGCCTGGACAGATGTCGGCGCAGTTACCGCAACCAAGACAGTCAAGCACGCCTACCTGAATGCGGAAGTGCATACCCTTCATCGCTGCAGGAGCCTTCATCTCGATCTTGTCTGCATTGATGCCTGCGGCCTCGTTCTCATCCATTACGAACGGACGGATACAGCCGTGAGGGCAAACGAATGCACAACGGTTACACTGTATACAGCTCTCGGCGTTCCACTTGGGGACGAATGCGCTCACACCGCGCTTCTCGTAAGCCGATGTACCTACTGGCCATGTACCGTCCTCAAGACCCTTGAATGCCGATACAGGGAGCTGTGCGCCCTTCTGTGCGTTGATAGTGCGTACGATCTTTGTGATGAACTCTGGCTCGTTTCTCTTCTCCTCAACGTCCGCAGGAAGGTTTGACCAGTTGGGGTCGATAGCCAGCTGATGGTACTCGCCACCGCGGTCAACGGCAGCATTGTTCTTGTCAACGACATCCTGACCCTTCTTGCCATAAGACTTCACGATGAACTTCTTCATCTGCTCGACAGCAAGTTCTACAGGGATAACCTGTGTGATGCGGAAGAATGCGCTCTGCAGGATTGTGTTTGTGCGGTTGCCCAAACCAATCTCCTGTGCAATCTTCGTAGCGTTGATGTAGTATACTGTGATGTTGTTGTCTGCGAAATACTTCTTGATGTTGTTAGGCAGGTTCTTTGCAAGCTCCTCGCCCTCCCATACGGTGTTAAGCAGGAATGTACCGCCCTTGCGCAAGCCGCGTGTAACATCGTACATACGCAGGTATGCCTGTACGTGGCAAGCCACAAAGTTAGGGGTATTCACGAGGTATGTACTGCGGATGGGCTTGTTACCGAAACGGAGGTGTGAGCAGGTGAAACCGCCCGATTTCTTCGAGTCATATGAGAAGTATGCCTGGCAGTGCTTCTTGGTGTTGTCACCGATGATCTTCACCGAGTTCTTGTTGGCACCTACTGTACCGTCGGCACCAAGGCCGTAGAACTTTGCCTCGAACATGCCGTCAACGACTGCAATCTCCTCCTTCTTTGGGAGTGAGAGGAATGTGACGTCATCCTCGATACCGAATGTGAAGTGGTTCTTTGGCTCGGGCAATGCAAGGTTCTCATATACGCCCATGATGATGGCTGGTGTTGTGTCGCATGAGCTCAGACCAAAACGGCCACCTACGATGACAGGGTTGATTGCCTGCAACTCAGGTGTGCTGTTGAATGCCTCGACAACGTCAAGGTACAATGGCTCGCCGTTGCTTCCAGGCTCCTTTGTGCGGTCAAGCACAGCAATGCGCTTCACAGTCTTTGGCATTACAGCCGCAAGATATTTCACCGAGAACGGACGGTAGAGGTGAACGCTTACCAAGCCTACCTTCTCGCCTCTCTCTGTCATGTAGTCAATAGCCTCCTTCACAGCCTCGGTAGCCGAGCCCATTACGATGATGACACGGTCGGCATCCTCTGCACCGTAGTATGTGAAAGGAGCGTAGTTGCGGCCTGTGATAGCCGAGATCTCCTTCATGTAGTCGGCCACAATGTCGGGAACCGCGTTGTAGAATGGGTTCTCGCTCTCCTTGTGGGTGAAGAATGTCTCTGGGTTCTCCGCTGTACCGCGTACAACAGGTGATGATGGGCTCAATGCCCTGTCGCGGAAGGCCTGGATGCTCTCCCAGTCAACAAGTGGAGCGATCTCCTCCTGCTCTATGAGCTCGATTTTCTGGATTTCGTGTGATGTACGGAAACCGTCGAAGAAGTTAAGGAACGGAATACGGCTCTTGAGAGTAGACAGGTGTGCTACTGCGGCAAGGTCCATTACCTCCTGTACCGAGCCCTCGCAAAGCATTGCGAAACCGGTCTGGCGGCAAGCCATAACGTCCATGTGGTCACCGAAGATACTGAGTGAGTTACCTGCAAGTGAACGTGCCGATACGTGGAACACTGTAGGCAACTTCTCACCTGCAATCTTGTACATATTTGGAATCATCAGCAACAAGCCCTGTGATGCGGTAAAGGTGTTTGTCAGTGCACCGGCCTGCAATGAGCCGTGAAGTGCACCTACGGCACCGCCCTCTGACTGCATCTCCTGTACCGATACTGTCTCGCCGAAAAGGTTCTTGCGTCCCTGCGCTGCCCACTCGTCGACATATTCAGCCATTGTAGATGAAGGTGTGATAGGGTAGATGGCTGCTACCTCGGAAAACATATACGCAATGTGTGCTGCGGCCTGGTTTCCGTCACAAGTGATGAATTTCTTTGCTTTTGTCATAACGCAATGATTTATATTGTTTGTTATCTGTTTCTGTGACTTGTGTCTTGCTTTTTTGTCATTGTTGCTGTACAATGACATAAAGCCGAAACACACAAAAGTACAAAATAATTGGAAATACCTTAAAAAAATGGCATTAAATTGAGTACTTTTGTGATAATTTAATTATGAATAAGATTTTCCCCCTTTCCATACTGCTGTTCTTGTTGCCGCTTTTGGTGTCGGCACAGCTCGTCGTGCCATGCAACAGCCCTATGAATGATGTAAGTAATTATCGCCACAAGGGTGGTTCCGTTCCAAAGTATGAGTACCGTGCCGTGTGGCTCACTACCATAGAGAATCTTGACTGGCCACGTACGGTTGCACGTGACGATGCCGGTGCCGAGCGTCAGAGGGCCGAGCTTGTCGCAATCCTTGATTCGCTCAAGGCGTTGAATGTGAATATGGTGCTGTTGCAGACCCGTGTGCGCGGTGATGTCATATATCCGTCGGCTATTGAGCCTTTTGCGCGTCTGTTCACGGGAGTTGCCGGTAAGTCGCCCATGTATGACCCCCTTGCCTTTGCCATCAATGAGTGTCACAAGCGCGGTATGCAGTTGCATGCCTGGCTTGTTACCCTGCCTGTGGGCAAGGACGATTATGTGCGCCGTCAGGGCAAGGGGGCGTTGTCACGTCGCCGCCCCGACCTCTGTACCCATTTCAAAGGACAGTGGTATATGGAGCCGGGAAACCCTGCCACGGTCGGTTATATTGTCTCGCTTGTCGATGAGATTGTAAGGAACTATGACGTTGACGGAATACATCTTGACTATGTGCGTTACCCTGACCGTACCGATGGCTACCCCGATGCATCGCTCTACCGTAAGTATGGAAAGGGGCTTTCACTATCCCAGTGGCGCAGGGAGAATATAACACGTATAGCAAGGGAGGTGTATAATACGGTCAAGGAGATGAAGCCATGGGTGCGTGTCAGCTGTGCCCCGTTGGGTAAATACAGCGACCTCACACGTTACAGCTCGCTGGGGTGGAACGCGCGCGATGCTGTCTATCAGGAT
>JAFYWE010000010.1 GCA_017558165.1 Bacteroidaceae bacterium | reverse complement strand
TGGGTCGTGTGAGTTCGAGTCTCATCTCCTTCACATTAAACTAAAATCAAACATTACGGAATAATATAATTCCAAAAATGCGGAAATAGCTCAGTTGGTAGAGCACAACCTTGCCAAGGTTGGGGTCGCGAGTTCGAGCCTCGTTTTCCGCTCTTCAGTTAAGACAGCAGTTAGCTGTCTTTTTTTTGTTTATATAAATTCCAGTATCTCCATCGCTGCTTATGAAGAAGATAAAGATTACAGTAATGCGCATAGCTCATTATGCCGACCTCATGGAGCTGTATGAGAATCCTATTGAGCATGCATGTGATATGCATGTGGGTGACACTTTTATGGTTGAGGATTGCGTGAAGCCGGCAGGGATGTGTGATAGCGCCTGGGAAACATTGCTTCCCTTTGTGCGTGAACTTGTTCAGGGTGGCGGTAATTTCTTTGACGGGTGGATGAAGAACCCGCATTCGGCAATGCTGTCATGTAATGACGGGTTCCGTCCTGTCAGTTTTTATGTTGAGGTGGTCGAGTGATGGATGATATACGCAACAAGGTTCTGCACTCGACTTGTATAACGCCGTTTCAGCGTAAGGTCTATCTTGAACTGCTGGATGTGCCGGCTGGCGAGACCATAACCTATGGTGAGCTGGCGCGTCGCATCGGATGTGGCAGTGCTCAGGCCGTGGGGCAGGCTCTCAAGCGTAACCCTTTTGCCCCAGATGTCCCATGCCACCGTGTCGTGGCGGCCGATGGCTCATTGGGTGGTTATATGGGCAAGCGTGACGGTGAACAATTTGAGCGCAAGCGAATGTTGCTTGATGAGGAGCGCAAGAGATAATTCTCATATACATAAGCAGAGCGGCAAATGCCGCTCTGCTTATGTATATAAATGCATGTGTCATTTCGCTCCGTAAGGCATAACCCTCAACCATACCTCGCTTACCCAGTTCTCGTCAGTTCCATTGAGGTTGTACTCAAGGTACAGGATGTTGGGGTTATTCTCGACGAACCTGTAGCGCAACCAAGAGATTGTGTTGTTCAGGCTGTTGTCGAGATAGTGGTTATTGATATACTCAAGGTAGCTGTTGTCGCTGCCGAGCACTATGTCACCCTCCTGTGTTATGAAAGTAATGGTGCTTGTCTTTGTCTCCTGAGCTTCGGACTGTTTGATGGGGATGTTTACTCCCGCAGTGACATAGTACTTCTTGTCACAGGTAATGTTCTTGTAGATCTGCTTGCCGATGAAGGTTGTTCCTCCGTCCGGTGTGGCTACCTCCTCGGCATACTGCCACAATCCAAGAAGTGGTTTAATCTTTAAATCTTCGTCGTTCTGTTGAGCACTCGCATTTGTTATGCCTAATAACATAATTGCTAGAAGTAACATCATCTTTTTCATAATTGTAGATATTAAAGATTATGAATTGCATATGTCACGTGCAATATACGAAAAAAAACGATATGAAAACATTTTCGCCGTTTTTTTTGTCATCCAAGGCCTGATTGTGTGCTGTTTGAGCCCGTTTTTTTGCTATCTTCGCGTGGAAAACAGGAAAATAGGGGAATGAAGTATATTTTGGCGTTCTTGGGAACTCTATCTTTGGTGTTGGGTGTGGCCGGCGTGTTCTTGCCGTTGCTCCCTACCACGCCGTTCCTTCTTCTTGCCGCAGCGCTCTATTTCCGCAGTTCTCCACGTCTCTATGAGTGGCTGTTGTCCCATCCGCGTCTTGGCTCTTATATAAGGAATTTCCGTGAGCATAAGGCCATCCCTCTGCGCGTGAAAATCGTATCAGTCGCCCTTGTGTGGGCAACCCTGTTGTATTGTACCTTCGGTGTTGCCGATGTGTGGTGGATGCGCATTGTCTTCATTGCCATAGCCGCAGCCGTGACAATACACATCCTTCACTATAATACCCTGGAGGAGTAATCCTATAACAATTCCACAATTTTCTCAAGCCACTGACGGTCGGTCCCGTCGAATGTGGCAAGGTGCTCGCTGTCGATGTCAAGGACTGCGGTTACTGCTCCGTTCTTAATAATGGGTACAACAATCTCACTTTTCGATGCACTGCTGCATGCGATGTGTCCAGGGAACTGCTCCACGTCGGGGACAACCTGTGTGGTGCTCTCCTTCCATGCAGTGCCGCACACTCCGCGGCCGTATGCTATTCGGCTGCATGCCAACGGGCCCTGGAATGGTCCCAGCACAAGTGTGCCGTCAATGACGCGGTAGAATCCTGTCCACCAGAACCCGAAGGTATGGTGTATCATCGCTGCCACGTTTGCCATGTTGGCGATTGTGTCGCTCTCACTCCCTGTGACAGCCTCAATCTGCTTGTAAAGCAGGGCGTATTTCTCCTCTTTGCCTCCCTGGGCAATGTGTAGTTCCTCGGCCATAATCGTTTATCCGAAATCTGAAATGTCAACCAGTTTGTTCATTATCGCGTATACCGTGAGGCCGGGGATACTGTTGATGCCCAGCTTCTGTGATATGTTCCTGCGGTGCGAGATTACTGTGTATATCGATATGTTGAACGCATCGGCAATCTCCTTGTTGGTCATTCCCTTGGCAACGGCGGTAAGGATGTCGCGCTCGCGACCCGACAGCTCGTTGATGTCGCTCTTGGGGTTCTCGGCATTTCTCTCAAGTGCGCTCCTCAGCTTCTGTACTATGCGCGCGGCGTTGTCGTAGATGCCTATACACTCGTCATACTGGCGCAGAACGCTCTCCTCGTAGTTGCTGTGGGTGAGCGCAACGATGGCAGCCTCTGTTCCTCCCAGATATGAGCGTATGTCGAGCCTCTCGTTGTAGTCGATGACCGCAGGGTTTATGATAATTATGTCAATGTCTCTGTTGCCCGCATTGAGATAACCGGGGTTGTTGAGTGTCTGCACCACGGTAAACTCGGGGTTCTTATCGATGATGGCTCCAATGCCGGCCGCGACAATCTCCGACGGTTCTATCAGTACTATCCTGTATTTACCCATTGCTTCTCTCCATTTTTTCAACCAACGGTATAAGCAGCATGTTCTCAATAAGCGAGTGCTTGCGAAGATCCTTCTCCACGCTGTAGATGTCATTGAGGAGCTCGAAGCAGAGCGGTGACGAGTACTCCTCATTCAGGTACTTGGTGATGATGTTCTTCAGGTCATTGAGCTTCTCGTTTATGTTGCTGTGGTTGTGCTCGAACTGCCCTATGCTATATCTGTTCTCATTGCAACCCTCCTTGCTGAACAGTTCCTCGATATATGGGAACACCACCTCCTCCTCATAGCGGAAGTGGTTGGTGACCTCGTTGTCATAGTCGTCGTAGAACTTGTCAATCAGTCTACGGCTTACGTTGTCAAGGCTGTCCACAAGCTTGTGTATGCTTGCGTGTATGTTAGGGAAGCAGATGCTTGTGTAGTAGCGGTGCGACGCTCTCAGGTATGTGGTGATGCTCCTGATGTCGTTTTTGTCGAGTGTCTCCACCTCGGGGCGGTAGTCGCCGAACGAGTAGATGTTGCATATTATCAGGAACAGCTCTGCCGATATGTTATAGCGTGCGCATAGCTCCGCCACCGTTGCTTCGCCGAATCCCAACTTGATGTCAAGGCGTTGCAGTATGGACAGCAGGTTGCAGTCATTTGCAAGCAGGTCAGCCACCTTCATCCTCTTGTTGTATATTGTCTCTTGGTTGCTCATAGTCTTTTCTTTTGATGATATGGGTGTTGGCTCAAAATGTGATTTTCGTCGTTTTTGTCATATCGAACGTATGTGAGATATCTCAATGTCGTTTTCTGAGATCCCTCACGCAAGGTAGACTTTAGCCCCTAAGGGGCGTTTACCATTGGTTAGGGATGACGGATACCTGTAGTGTAACAGCCATATTCTTTTTGTTAAAGTAATCCACCGATGGTATACACAATGTATCCGGCAATCCATGCTACGGCGGTGTTGTATACTATCGAGAACAGTGCCCACCAGCGGTTGCCCGTCTCATCGGCAATGGCTGCCACCGTTGCGATGCAG
>JAFYWE010000084.1 GCA_017558165.1 Bacteroidaceae bacterium | reverse complement strand
TTGGCAAGACCATACTCACACCGCAGAAGAACACCCTCACCCGCTTTGACATAGCCACAGACGGCAAGAGAGTAAAGACATCGACCTTCCGTACCGACAGCACAGGCTCGTTCGTGCTCGAGACCGACGAGTTCTACGGCACACGCGTGGCATCGCTCAAGCCGCAGAACATAATGAGACAGAGCGGCAACATCGCCTACCAGTTCGCGCTCGACCGCTACTACTCGCCCGGTTTCAGGCTCTATGACTATTGGGAGAACCACCTTGGCGCACCCATGAGCAAGAGCGAGAGCGACAGCCTGGTGAAGCTGAATCCGTTCGAGTTCATGCTGTCATCATTCGAGGTGGTGGCGAAGAAGAGCTTCGAGCAGAACAGCCGCCCACCACACAGCGAGATGCGTTTCAACTACCTCGACGAGTGGGAGTATGCGCAGGATATCACGTATCTTGACATGTTCAATACATACGAGGATGATGTATACAAGAACGTAAAGACAGAGAGGATATTTGAGGGTGATGCCTTGCAGGACTCAAAGAACATCGAGGTAGAGGGCGAGGTAAGAGGATTCAATGAGGCTGTAGAGAATGACGAGATAATATCGTTGCCGATGGACTCTACCAACGTGAACATGATAAAATATGTAGGAAGCATCAGGTACGGTTCTGAGGGAGTGACACTGACTGTAGACCATGACTATGACCACTCACTCACGGCAAGCGATGTGGTGCTGAGTGCCATGCGCCGCCACAACTACAACTGGGCCTACTGGGTACAGCTGATGGTAGTGCTTGGGGAGTACAGCCCAAATGCAGTACCGGAACCTGACAAGGAGTACCTGAGAGGTCTCCCGAATGCCGACAAGATGACAAACTTCAAGGAGTTCGTGATAAGGAGCGACGAGAAAACACGCCTGCAGTTCGAGAACAGGGAGACACACTGGACTCCACTTGGACGCATGCTTGACAACAAAATCCCGTTACAGAAGTTCTATCTGGGATTCCTGTCGCAGAGCTACCTCTACAGCGGTAACGGTGCCGACGGTTGCCCCGACGTAAGGACATTCCTTGACCGCATGAACAGCACAACGGGCATCAGCTACCCTATGAACCCCAACTACGTTGCCTGCCTCATACCTTACAGCGAGGAGGAACGTAAACAGGGAGTGGTGCCGGAGTTTGCATCGCCAAGCAGCACAATGCGCTATACATCGGTACAGGGCTACAGCGAGAGCAAGAAGTTCTACTCGCCCGACTATGGCAGGATGAAGCCACAGGAGCAGGACTACCGCCGCACGTTGCACTGGGCACCGCAGATAAGGATAGAGAACGGAGAGGCTTTGGTGGAGTTCTACAACAGCAGTTGCTGCAGCAACATTGTGGTTGATGTAACCGGACGCAATGCCGGCACCATATTCAGCAACGATGCCATTACACTCACAAGGGAAGCTTTGGAAAAGAAGGTAAGAGTGCAGAAGGAGAGCGGCAAAGAGGAGAATGTACAGCCCGTGCAGCTTGACTCGGCAACACTGGCAGCCTGCGCGTTCTACCATGAGAGGGCAATGATATACTACAACCAGAAGCGTTACAAGGATGCCATCACCATGTTCGCCGAGCTTGTACAGTACCAGTATGCACCATCGTTGTACTATGTTGGTCTATGCTACCTTGACGGTACCGGCCTTACAAAGAACGACCAGCTGGCATACAAGTTCATAAGCAATGCGGCCGCAGCGGGATACACAAAGGCCTTGTATGACCAGGCAACGATGCTTGAGAACGGTATCGGAACAGAGGCAGACAAGAATGAAGCACACATTCTGTTTGCCAAGGCTGCCGACATTGAAGAGCCACGTGCACTTGTAGAGATGGCACACCGCTACCTTGAAGGCAGAATGGTTACACAGGACAAGGCTATGGCCGAGGAGTTGCTTCGCAAGGGTGCAGCGCAAAAACACCCGGTAGCGATGTACGAATATGGCAAGCTGTTGCACGAGAGCGGACGTGACGGCATTGCATACATAGAGGCCGCAGCGGCAACCAAGAACATAGATGCATTGATGCTGTTGTTTAGCCTGGAGAGTAATGCAGGTAACGACAAGAAGGCCTACCAGTATGCCAAGGAGCTGCACCAGTTGGGCAACCATCATGGTACAAAGGCTATGGCCGACTGCTACTACAACGGCAAGGGCACAAGCCGCGACAAGGGACTTGCGAAGGACCTCTACCGCGAAGCCGCCAACGCCGGCAACGAAGAGGCCAAGGAGATACTTAAGAAGCTGTAACCCGCGGGTTACAGCTTCTTTGCTTCAGAGCCGTTTACCCGGCATTGTATTAAATCACCTGAAATCCTTTGAAAGGAGATACATTTTTTGTTATTTTGCAAACATAATGGTCAACGATAACAAGACAATGGAGCACAGGAGTGTGCTGCGGTTGCAGTGCGAGCCCTTGGAGTGCGTGCGCATAGGCTTTGTAGGCCTGGGCGTACGTGCAAAGCGTGCCGTACACCGTATGATGCATATCGAGGGTTGCCGCATAACAGCCCTGTGCGACCTCGTACAGGAGAACATTGACGAGGCAAAGGCCATCATCACAGAGAGCAACGGTGGCTCACCCGCGACTTACTGCGACAACGACGGCTGGAAAGCCCTGTGCCGCCAGCCTGACGTGGACCTAGTGTATATATGTACCGACTGGGCCAGCCATGCCAACATTGCAGTATACGCAATGCAACAGGGCAAACATGTCGCGACAGAGGTACCCGCGGCCACGACCGTTACCGACTGTTGGAGACTCGTGGACACAGCCGAGGAGACACAGCGTCACTGCATAATGCTTGAGAACTGCTGCTACGATGAGTTCGAGCTATGCGTGCTGAACATGGCACAGCAAGGCCTGTTCGGCGAGATAATACACACCGAAGGCTCGTACCTGCACGACCTGCGCGACCGCATTGCCACCAACGATGACGGAGGCCGCAAATGGAGCAACTGGCAGGTAGAGTTCATGAACAGCCACAACGGCAACCCCTACCCCACACACGGCCTCGGCCCGATAGCCCTTGCAATGGGCATCAACAACGGCGACAGGATGAAGAGCATCGTATCATGCTCGTCAAAGAATGTGGGCGACAGCCTCTTGCGTGGTAACATGAACAGTTCCATAATAACGACGGAGAAGGGACACACCATTCTGGTACAGCACTGCATAACATTGCCACGCCCATATAGCCGCTCGTTCCTTGTGAGCGGCACAGAGGGATTCGCACAGAAATACCCAATTCCCCTGTTCGCATTTGCCCCCGACAGCGACAATGTTGCAACGGGCGAGCTATGTGACAAGCTAATGGAGCAGTACCGACACCCGTTCGTTACCGAGTACAAGGAGCGCGGAGAGGAGTTGTGCGGACGCCGATGGATTGACTACGCCATGGACTGCCGTCTTATACACTGCCTACGCAACGGACTGCCACTTGACATGAGCGTCTACGATGCCGCATTATGGAGTTGCCTTGTGGAGTTGACCCATACATCGGCAAACAACGGAGGAGAGCCGGTAGAAATCCCCGACTTCACCCGTGGCAAATGGGATAGATAGGATATTTACAATTCAAGCACACATTGGTTGAATATACACTGCTGACGGTTACATACATTGTATTGTAACCGTTTTTTATAGCAACAATATAGCATTGACCCACGAATTCTTTGATAATGTCATCCCGACAGAGTGTAGCGCCGAGGGATCTCTCACACAAGGTTCGAGATGACAGACTGCATTGTGGGCAACATCTATATTATCACCGTTTTTTATTTATAATTCCCTACAGCATATCTATCCTGTAATTAATTATCAACACTTTCGTGTTTTTACATTAAAATCCTTTTGTTATATTGTTAAAAAAATGTAATTTCGCGCTCCGTTTTGAAAATAAAGACTTTTTAACATATAATAAAGACAATGAAAGTTAAATTTTTGATGTTCGCATTGGTTGTTGCTTTTGCTGCAACAGTTAATGCAGAGGTGATTAGCGAGAAGGAAATCAAGTGTGAGAAGTGCGAGAACGCTGCAGCTGGCGCAAAGGCCGCTGTAAAGGGTGCTGGCGCAAAAGAGGCTGTGAAGCTTGCCGGCCCAAAGGCTGCAGGTCCTAAGGCCGCTGTAAAGGGCGCCGGTGCGAAAGAGGCTATCAAGCTTGCTGGCCCAAAGGCTGCAGGTCCTAAGGCTGCAGTAAAGGAGGCATGTGGCAAGGCCGCAAAGAGAGAGGCAGGTCCAAAGGAGGCTATCAAGCTTGCCGGTCCTAAGGCCGCAGGTGCAAAGGAGGCTGTAAACCTCGCAGGTCCTAAGGCTGCAGGTGCAAAGGCAGCTCCAGGCAAGGCTGCCGTAAAGGGCGCTGG
>JAFYWE010000083.1 GCA_017558165.1 Bacteroidaceae bacterium | reverse complement strand
TGCTTGTCTTTTTATGCCCTTTTTTGCCTGTTTTTCTCTTTTTCGCAGTTACATAGCCCGCTATGCGCCTTTGAAAAATAAAAAAACATTCTAAAAAAGTTCTATAAAAATTTCAAGGACATAAATTTAAACAACTTCTAAGTTGCTTTGGTCTTGGTGTCATCCTGAGTATCTGTCAAGAATCTCTATGAGATTTTTCGCTTTGCTCAAAATGACAAGAACTGTATTGTGGCAACTCTATATTATTTTCTTTTTCAACCTACAGCACCTTCAAGCGATACGCTCAACAACTTCTGTGCCTCGATGGCGAACTCCATGGGCAGCTTGTTTATCACCTCCTTGGCGTATCCGTTCACAATGAGGCCGATGGCCTCCTCAGTGCCTATTCCTCGCTGGTTGCAGTAGAACAGCTGGTCCTCGGAAATCTTTGAGGTCGTTGCCTCGTGCTCGATGACTGCGCTGTTGTTGTGTATGTCCATATAGGGGAATGTGTGGGCACCGCACTTGTCGCCAAGCAGCAATGAGTCGCACTGGCTGTAGTTGCGTGCTCCGTCGGCATTCTTGCTCACACGTACCAGACCGCGGTATGAGTTCTGGCTCTTGCCGGCCGAGATACCCTTGCTGATGATTGTGCTCTTGGTGTTCTTGCCAAGGTGAATCATCTTTGTACCGGTGTCGGCCTGCTGGAAATTATTTGTCAGTGCCACCGAGTAGAACTCGCCCTGCGAATTGTCTCCACGCAATATGCAGCTGGGGTATTTCCATGTAATTGCAGAGCCTGTCTCTACCTGTGTCCATGAGAGCTTGCTGTTGGCTCCACGGCAGTCGCCGCGTTTGGTCACGAAGTTGTAGACACCGCCCTTGCCCTCGGCATCGCCAGGGTACCAGTTCTGTACAGTGCTGTACTTGACCTCGGCATTGTTGTTAACGACAATCTCCACAATGGCTGCGTGCAGCTGGTTCTCGTCGCGCATTGGGGCTGTACAGCCCTCAAGGTACGATACGTAGCTGTCGTCATCGGCAATGATGAGCGTGCGCTCGAACTGGCCGGTGTTGGCAGCGTTGATTCTGAAGTATGTCGACAGCTCACGTGGGCAACGTACGCCTTTGGGTATAAAGACGAACGAACCGTCACTGAACACGGCTGAGTTCAGTGCTGCATAGAAATTGTCGCGGTAGTTCACTACCGAGCCAAGATACTGCTTTACAAGCTCGGGGTGCTCCTGCACGGCCTCGCTCATTGAGCAGAATATGATTCCTTTCTCCTTGAGCTCCTCCTTGAAGGTGGTCTTCACCGACACGGAGTCCATGACGGCATCAACGGCAGTGCCGCTGAGTGCAAGGCGCTCCTCCAATGGTATACCTAGCTTCTCGAAGGTCTTCATGAGCTCAGGGTCAATCTCCTTGTTCTTGTTCTCCTTGCTCTTCTGCAAAGGATCGGCATAGTAAGAGATTGCCTGGTAGTCGATCGGGGGGATATTCAGGTGTGCCCATGTGGGCATCTCCAGCGTGAGCCAGTACCTGTATGCCTCAAGACGGAACTCCAACAGCCATTCGGGCTCGTTCTTCTTTGAAGATATGAGCCTAATGGTGTCCTCGTCGAGTCCGTTCTTTATTATATCAGTCTTTATCTTGCTGACAAATCCGAATTCGTATGCCTTGTTCGCTATCTTTTTTAGTATGTTGTTCTTCTTCATCTCTCAATCTCCGCTGACTAAAAAAGTCTCGTGATGGTTTTCTTGTAAACGTCGTCCACGACCTTGTTGTATAACAAGGAATTCTGCTGCGTTGTTTTGCCGGTAATGTTGTTGTCCGGAGCAAAGAGCGCCGACAGGTCAATCAATGCCGTAACTATAAGCAACGTCACGAATGCAGACAATAGGGCTCCGGCAATCCTGTTGATGATATTGAGCCCGATGAGCTTGAGAAACCATGAGACAAGGCTCACAGCCAGCTTTATAGCAATTATGGACATTATCATAAGTGCTATGAATGCAGTGATCTTTATTGCTGTGTCGTCCCAGTCAAGGTATCCCTTTAGCAGTTCACATGCGTCTGGCATCAGTACCGTGGTGTTGAAGAGGCCGAACACGGCCCCCAACGGGAGTGAAATCCTGTTGAGGAAGCCGGCTCTGTATCCGCCCACAACCGCACACAGTGTGGCTGCTATATATATAATGTCAAGGACATTCATATGTGGTTTTCTTTAGAGTTTCTGTTTAACCTCAACCTGAACGAATGTCTCGATGATGTCACCAACCTTGATGTCGTCCTGTGATGTGAGGCTGATACCACACTCGAAATTTGTTCCAACCTCCTTTACGTCCTCCTTGAAGCGCTTGAGTGCCGCAAGTGAACCGGTGTGGATTACGATACCGTCACGGATGAGGCGCGCACGGTCGGTACGCTTCACCTTACCCTCACGTACCATACATCCGGCAACTGTACCCACCTTGCTGATGTGGAATGTCTCGCGTACCTCGATGGTGGCTGTAATCTCCTCCTTTACGATAGGTGCGAGCATACCCTCCATAGCGGCCTTCACCTCCTCGATAGCATCGTAGATGATTGAGTAGATGCGGATATCGACACCCTCGTTCTCGGCAACCTTACGCGCAGTCACTGACGGACGCACCTGGAAACCTACAATTATGGCATCTGATGCCGCTGCAAGGCTGACGTCGCTCTCCGAAATCTGGCCGACGGCCTTGTGGATGACGTTGATCTGGATAGTCTCGGTTGAGAGCTTGATGAGTGAGTCGCTGAGTGCCTCGATAGAACCGTCCACGTCACCCTTAACGATGATGTTGAGTGTCTGGAAGTTACCGAGGGCAATACGACGGCCCACCTCGTCGAGTGTAAGCATCTTCTGAGTACGCAATCCCTGCTCACGCTGCAACTGCTCGCGCTTGCCTGTGATCTCGCGTGCCTCGCGCTCGCTGTCTACGACGTTGAATGTATCGCCGGCTGCTGGAGCACCGTTCAATCCAAGGATAAGTGCCGGCTCGGCAGGGCGAATCTCCTTGATGCGCTGGTTACGCTCGTTGAAGATGGCCTTTACCTTACCCCACTGTGTACCTGCTACCACGATGTCACCCACCTTGAGCGTACCGTTCTGTACAAGTACTGTCGCAACATAACCGCGACCCTTGTCAAGTGTAGACTCGATTACAGAACCTGTGGCCTTGCGGTCGGGGTTCGCCTTGAGGTCGAGTAACTCGGCCTCGAGCAACACCTTCTCCATGAGCTCCTCAACACCCATACCCTTCTTTGCCGAGATCTCCTGTGACTGGTATTTACCACCCCAGTCCTCAACGAGCATGTTCAGCTGTGCCAACTGCTCCTTGATGCGGTTTGGATCGGCTGTAGGCTTATCGCACTTGTTGATGGCGAACACGATAGGTACACCGGCAGCCATGGCGTGGTTGATGGCCTCCTTAGTCTGTGGCATCACGTCGTCATCGGCGGCGATGATGATGATTACGATATCGGTAATCTTGGCACCACGTGCACGCATGGCTGTAAAGGCCTCGTGACCTGGTGTGTCAAGGAATGTGATGTGCTTACCACTCTCCATCTTCACGTTATAGGCACCGATGTGCTGTGTGATACCGCCGGCCTCACCAGCGATTACGTTCGCCTTGCGGATGTAGTCAAGGAGTGAAGTCTTACCGTGGTCAACGTGTCCCATCACAGTAATGATAGGAGCGCGTGGCTGCAGATCTTCCTCTGTATCGGCATCCTCCTCGATAGCGTTCGCTACCTCGGCGCTGACGTACTCTGTGGTGTAACCGAACTCCTCGGCTACGATGTTGATGGTCTCGGCATCAAGACGCTGGTTGATAGACACCATCATACCGATGCTCATACATGTGGCGATGACCTGTGTTACAGAGATGTTCATCATGCTGGCAAGCTCGTTCGCTGTCACGAACTCGGTGAGCTTCAGAACCTTGCTCTGCTCCATCTCCTCGCTCATCTGCTGCATCTGGCGCTCGGCTACAAGGTCGCGCTTCTCCTTACGGTACTTTGCCGACTTGTTGCTCTTGCCGCGGTTTGTCAGGCGGTCAAGTGTCTCCTTTATCTGCTTTGATACATCCTCCTCGCTTACATCGCTCTTGTCGAAACGCTTGTGCTGGCGGTCGCGGTCCTTGCGGCTGCCCTGTGAAGGATTGTTATTGCTCTTGTTGCGGTTTGCGCTCCAGTCCTTGTTCTCGTTGTTGCCGTTGTTGCCGCCGTTCTCCTTTACGTCGTTGATGTCAACACGCTGGCTGTTGATGCGCTGGCGCTTCTTCTTGGCGCCATCGCCGTTGCCGCCATTCTGCTGGCGCTGTGCATCGCGCTGAGCCTTACGCTGCTCCTCGCGCTGCTTGTCCTTTTCCTCGCGCTCCTTTCTCTTCTCCTCCTTGCTCTTCTTCTTGGGGCGGGTAGACTGGTTGAGGGCCGAGAGGTCAATCTGGCCGATGATGTTGAGTTTTGGAGCGGCAACCTCGTCTATCTGTGTGAGCTGTGGCTGTGGCTCCTCGCTCTTTGTCTCAACCTTAGCGGGCTCCTCCTTCTTAGGCTCCTCTGCCACGACAACAGGTGCTGGCTTGGGCTCCTCTTTCTTGGGTTCCTCCTTCTTTGGCTCAACCTTCTTCCTGTTAAGCGCGTCAAGGTCAATTCTGCGGGTCACCTTAATGAGTGGCTCCTCCTTCTTTGGCTCAACCTTTACCTCAGGCTCAGCCTTTGGAGTCTCGGCAACAACTGCAGGCGCTGGCTTGGGCTCCTCTTTCTTGGGCTCCTCAACGGCGATGCTCTTGGGCTTCTCCTTGTTCTGGCGCTCCTTTGTGAAGTTGTCGGACTGTATGCGAGCCTTCTTGTCGGCGCTGAACTCCTCGATGAGCATGTTGTAACCAGCCTCGGGTACAACGGCATTAGGGTCTTCCTTGATCTCGAAGCCCTTCTTCTGCAGATACTCAACGATTGTGTTCAAGCCAAGGTTCAGCTCTTTCTGTACTTTATTTAATCTTATCTTCATCAGTAGTCTCTTCTTATTTGTTTATTCCTCGTTGTTGTTGTCATCCTCGTCCTCGAACTCTGCCTTCAGAACCTCGATAACGTGGTCAACGGTATCCTCCTCAAGGTCGGCCTTCTCGATGAGAGCCTCTCTTGGAGCGTTAAGTACAGCCTTTGCAGTGTTAAGGCCGATGTTCTTGATAGCCTCGATTACCCACTCCTCAATCTCGTCGGTAAACTCGTCGAGGTAGATATCATCCTCCTGCTGTGCGTCAATCTCGCGGTATACGTTGATGGTGTAGTCTGTAATCATACTTGCAAGCTTGATGTTGAGACCGTCCTTACCGATAGCGAGTGAAACCTCCTCTTTCTTGAGGTTCACGTCGGCAACGCACTTCTCCTCGTCGAGGGTAATGTTCTGGATCTTCGCAGGGCTCAATGCGCGCTTGATGAAGAGCTCGATGTTAGATGTGTAAGGGATGACGTCGATGTTCTCGTTGCGCAACTCGCGTACGATACCGTGGATACGTGAACCCTTTACACCTACGCATGCACCTACCGGGTCAATGCGCTCGTCGTATGTCTCTACTGCAATCTTCGCACGCTTGCCTGGGATACGGGCAATCTTCTTGATGGTGATGAGACCGTCGTTGATCTCAGGTACCTCAAGCTCGAACAGACGTTGCAGGAACATTGGTGATGTGCGGCTGAGGATAATCTTGGGGTTGTTGTTCTGGTTGTCAACGTTAACTACTACTGCGCGGACGTTGTCACCCTTGCGGTAGAAGTCGCTAGGAATCTGCTCGCTTTTTGGCAGGATGAGCTCGTTGCCCTCGCTGTCAACAAGCAACAGCTCCTTCTTCCATATCTGGTAAACCTCGGCGCTTACGATCTGGCCGATCTTCTCGCTGTACTTGTTGTAGAGGCTGTCCTTCTCAAGCTCCAGAATCTTTGAAGCGAGTGTCTGGCGCAGGTTCAGGATTGCGCGGCGGCCGAACTCGGCGAAGTTCACGATCTCGCTAACCTCCTCACCTTCCTCGAAGGTGTCGTCGATGAGCTGTGCCTCGCTGAGTGAAATCTCGAAGTTGCTGTCCTTTACCTCGTTGTCGGCAACAACTGTACGGCGGCGCTGGATCTCGAAGTCACCACGGTCGGGGTTGACGATAACCGAATAGTTCTCGTCTGTGCCAAAGAGGTTCACGATTACTTTGCGGAAACTCTCCTCGAGTACGCTGATCATTGTTGTGCGGTCGATGTTCTTCGACTCCTTGAATTCTTGAAATGTATCAAGAAGGCTGATTGTTTCGTCTTTCTTTGCCATTTTATTTGAAATTTATAATATACTTCGTGTACTTGATGCCGTCGTAGGTGAATGGTGTGTCCTCCTCGACGAGCTGTGGGCGCTTTGAGCCCTCTACCTTTACTTTCTTGCTAATGGTGACAGTGAATCCCTCGGCTGTAGCCTCCTTGAGTATTCCCTTGAGCTTCTTGCCCTCCTTGGTCAGTACCTCAACCTCCAGTCCTATGTGGTTCTGGTACTGCTGCAATACCTTGAAAGGCTGTCCCAGACCTGCAGAGCCTACCTCAAGCTCATAGTCCTCGGTCTCGCGGCTCAGGCCACTCTCGATATGGCGGCTCAACTCGGCACAGTCCTCAATCCACACGCCCTCGGCATGGTCAATCTCCACTGTTATCTTGTCGTCCCTGCTGATAACGACATCTACCAAAAAATACTCCTTGTTGGCAAGCCACTCGTTTGTCAAGTCAATTACCTGTTGTCTGTCAATCATATAGCTTTATTATGTTAGATTGTATGATGTGATTTCCCGTTGGGTATGTATGAAAAAGAGGGGCTTGTCGGCCCCTCATCATCATCTTTCACTGCAAAATTAATGAAAATAACTCTTATATGCAAGCGTTTCCCTCTTTTTTGCTGGGCGTGCCGATGTTTTTGAAATAATTCTTCGTAAGGTGTGATTTAAGCATCCTGCATGGCTGCGGAAAGCGGAAAATTCCCTATCTTCGTCCCATAAAACAGTTCTTATGAAAGTAAACAGGAGTTCGAGGTCTAACCTCAGGTTTTTATTCGGCAGCGTATTCTTCTTTGCCGTACTGATATTCACAATGGTGCTTTTTGTCTTTTATGTTATGGGTGAGGCTGCCAACAAGGTTGAGTCCAAGATGTTCGCATACAATATACATGTTTTCGGCAATCAGGAGGGTAGGGGGTATGACGTGCTGCTCGACGACAGTCTGGTGTTCTCGTCTCCTGCCGTGTATGCCGATACCTCACTGATGGTTAGCCGCTATTTCGTGAATGACACAGTCTTTGAGAACGGTAAGCGTATCGTGCGCGAACTGACGTATTTCACCCCAGAATCCGTATTGCGCGTAGTCGATGGCAGTACAAAGGATACGCTGGCAATGAAGGTGGGTGAAAATTCTAATGTTGAAGTTGCGCTAAGGGATGGCAAGGTACGTGTCTTTATGTATGAGTGATGCCTTAGGCGCTCAGTTGGATAGGCAAGCAGGCAACCTTTTGGGGTTGCCTGCTTGCTTGTTTGTCTGTTTATTTCTTTGGTGAGAGAATCTCTAGGTATCTGTCGTTGTCCTCGAGCACGTTGTAGCTCTCCTGGATGTCCAGGTCCTCGCGGAGGCTGTAGATTATTCCGCCTTTCTCGCCATAATAGCGTCGCACGATCTCATCAGCAATCAGAATCTTGATGTCCTTGCTGAAATGCTCGAGCGAGTGGTCGAGGTTGGACTGCAGCTTCTTCTCAAGTGATTCAATCTCGTCCTTTACGATATCCTTGAATCCCTCAAGTTCTGTCAGTTTCTTGAGGTCGTCCAGGGCCTTTACGCTCATGAGGTCGTAACTGAAATTCTTTGCCTTGATGAATTCCTTGAACTCGTCGTATGTCTCGTCGCTTATGTCAAATGTCGCCGCGGGCTCTATGCTGCTGTTCTTGAGGCAGAACTCGTTGGCAAAGTCAAAGATTACCATATCCTGCATGAGATAGTAGATGAGTGTCGACAGTTCCTCGCCCTTCGGCTCTATGTCGGGGCGAATGCCACCACCGTCACGTACCTCACGTCCGGCTGCTGTGTGGAACACGTTGGTGAGGCTGTCGGGGATGCGTGTGCTCTTGCCGTCCTCAATCATGTGCGAATAGTCGAGTGCCTGTACGCAACGTCCGCTGGGGATGTAGTACTTTGCCGTGGTCAGCTTCAGGTGGCCACCACCGCTCACGGGGCGTGTGCTCTGTACCAGGCCCTTACCAAATGTGCGTGAACCGATGATTACAGCCCTGTCAAGGTCCTGCAGTGCGCCTGCGACAATCTCCGATGCCGATGCTGTCTGTCCGTCTACAAGTACCACGATGGGTGATTCCGTGTCGATAGGTTCGCGCCTTGTCTCGAAAGTCTCGTTCGACTGCTTTATCTTGCCCTTGGTGGTAACGATAGTCTTTCCCTTGGGCACAAAGAGGTTTACGATGTCGATTGCCTCGTTCAATAGTCCTCCGCCGTTGCTTCTCAGGTCTATGATGAATGATGTCGCGCCCTGTTTCTTCAGGTCTACGACTGCATGGCGCATCTCCTTGGCGCAGTTCTCGGTAAAGCTCTCGAGCGAGATGTATCCGATGTTTTCCTTTACCATACCGTAATAGCTTATGGCCGGCAAGGCGATGCTCTCTCTCTCGAGCCTGAATGCAATTTCCCCAGACGCACCGGGGCGCTTCACAACCACGGTGAGCTTGGTGCCGGGTTCACCGCGCAACATGTCGCTCACGCTGTCGACGCTGAGTCCTTCGGCTTTCTTGCCGTCAATTGAGATTATGGCGTCTCCAGCTCTCAAGCCGGCCTTGTATGCAGGCATGTTCTCATATGGGCCTGTGATGACAGTCGTGTTCAGCTCCTTGTGGAAGCGTATGGTGGAACCTACTCCGGCATATTTTCCGGTTGTCATCATCTTCAGTTCTTCGTTCTTCTCCTCGGGGTAGTACACGGTGTATGGGTCGAGGTTGCGGAGCATCGCATCTATGCCCTTGTTTATCATCTTGTCGGGCATGATACTGTCCACATAGAAGAGGTTCAGCTCCTTGACTATGGAGTTGAATGCAGACAACTGGCGTGCAAGACGGAATTTGTGCTTGTCGTCGGCGAGAGTGCCGGCGGGGGTAAGTAAGAACAGTGCGAACAGCAACGCCGCAAACTGGTATGTTCTTTTCATTTGGTATCCTTCATTTGGTTTGTAGAGTGCGAAGATACTCTTTTGCTCCATTAAAACTGCAATTTATCACCCATTTTTACTATATTTAATCAATTGCATATGGTTTTTGCGGCTTTTTTTGCTGTTTTGATGAAAAAAAAGCCGGAAAATTTGCACAAGAAGAAAAGTTGTACTACTTTTGCAACGTCAAACGAAAAGGGTGACAAAATTCTTCAGTAGCTCAGTCGGTTAGAGCACCTGACTGTTAATCAGGGGGTCGTAGGTTCAAGTCCTACCTGAAGAGCAAAGCGAGACGGAACATCGCTTTAAATACAAAAGTTCCGACATATTCTTCAGTAGCTCAGTCGGTTAGAGCACCTGACTGTTAATCAGGGGGTCGTAGGTTCAAGTCCTACCTGAAGAGCAAAGCGAGAAACGAAAGTTTCTCGCTTTTTTTTGTATAATGCACGTCTGTGCCGGGGTGTGGGGGCGCCTGCAAACTCTGTGTAGATACAATATAACAACATTAGAGCCCTTGTGAGGCTCTAATGTATAATGTGTATTTTTAGAATTCTATTGCCAAACCTGCTGACATTGACTTGAATTCCGGTCCATAGTTGGTATCAAGGACATTCGCCGGTGAGTATTTGAAGTAGAATCCGATGGGTGATATGTTCAACTGTGCTTTGAAGTCAACCGTAACGGGTCTTTGGTGAATGTTGTTGTTTCTCTCCCTGAATCCCTCTTTCTCCTTTCCTGTACCCATTGTGTATCTTGTCTTTATGGATGCACTTGTGTTGAAATTTACAATAGGGCCGGCCTCAATTGAGATTTTGCGGTTGAAGTCTTGACGCAGCATCAGGTCAAGGGTGAGTGAGAAGACCCGTATGCGTGAGTAGTTTACCTCTGCGCCGTTGGGGTAGGGTGCAATAATCAGTTTGTTGTTTTCCTTTACAAACCTGTTCTCTCCCTTCATCTTGTAGTTTTTCCAGTCAACACCGAATCCCAGATACAGGTGTGTCTTGTTGAACGGGCGGTATTCCCAACTGAAAAGGTTGTTCAGGAAGAACTCCATGCCGGCATTGCCAAAGTTTGCGTCCATTCCCGGTGCCTGCGAGTGTGCCGATACAAGTCCTAAACCGAACTGTAGGTTATTTATGATGCCGAACTGGAAATCGGCATATTGTCTGTACTGTTTCTCTCTTTGCTTCTCCTGCTTTACGAACGGTATGTTGAAGTCCCAGTTTGAACTGGTCTCCTTATAT
>JAFYWE010000082.1 GCA_017558165.1 Bacteroidaceae bacterium | reverse complement strand
TTCGACCCGAACAAGAAATACCCGCCCCTTCTCTTCTGCGAAGGCGGTCCTCAAAGCCCTGTCAGCCAATTCTGGAGCTATCGTTGGAACTTCCAGATTATGGCAGCCAACGGTTACATCATCATCGCTCCCAACCGTCGCGGACTTCCAGGCTTTGGCCTTGAGTGGAACGAGGAGATCAGCACCAACTACGGCGGCAACTGCATGAGCGACCTGCTTAGCGCAATCGATGACATCTGCAAGGAGTCATATGTTGACACCGACCGTTTGGGCTGCGTTGGCGCAAGTTTTGGCGGCTACTCGGCAATGTGGCTTGCCGGCCACCACGAGAAGCGTTTCAAGGCCTTCATCGCGCACGACGGCTTCTTCAACATGGAGCAGCAGTACTATGAGACCGAGGAGAGCTGGTTCACAAACTGGGACCTCGGCGGTGCACCATACGAGCAGAGCGAGGCTGTGAAGCGTTCATACGCAAACTCACCACACAAGTTCGTTGACAAGTGGGATACACCTATACTCCTTATCCACGGCGACCGCGACTACCGCATCCTCTCGTCACAATCAATGGCAGCATTCAACGCGGCACGCCTCAAGGGCATCCCTGCACAGTTGCTCCTGTTCCCCGACGAGAACCACTGGGTTCTGAAACCACAGAACGGAATCCTGTGGCAGCGCACATTCTTCGCTTGGCTGGACAAGTGGATTTGATTCAATCAAATCCCACTCGACAGGCCTTGCAGCAATAGGTCACGCGCAGTGCAGACGTAGTTTGCACCGTGTGGGTTGCGACAAGCAAGGACTGTCAAGGGATCTCTAAAACAATATACGAGATATCTCCCATACGGTCGATATGACACTATCGCCTATTATTTTGGTTTGGGGTCAACACCCCATAATATTAGAAAATAAAACATAACAAATAACTATGACAACAACACAGAAAATCCAAAAGAGACTGAACGACTCTAAGGGCGCACGTTGGACAGCCCTTATCATCGTTTCGTTCACAATGATGATGGCCTATTTCTTCACTGACGTGATGGGCCCGCTGGAGGCACCGCTTACCACAAAAGGCAAGCTCGTATATTTTGACAACGGCTCATACCTGTCGGCCGACTCGCTGATGAAGGTATGCCCAGGCATTGCAAGCGCAGACGAGATCGCAGTAGGCAACACATACGTTGCAGAGAATGTAAACGCCGAGGGTGATACAGCAACAGAGGAGCTGACCGTATCATCAACAATCAACGGACTCGGCTGGTCAAACGGCGACTACGGTATCTTCTCAGGAGCATACGGCTACATCAACGTATTCCTGCTCATGCTCTTCTTCGGCGGCATCATCCTTGACAAGATGGGTGTACGCTTCACAGGTCTCATGAGTACAGGCCTCATGTTCGCTGGTGCAGCAATCAAGTGGTACGCAGTAAACACCACATTCACAGGCGAGATGTTCGGCCTCCCCACACAGGTTGCAGTTGCCTGCCTTGGCTTCGCAATCTACGGTATGGGTTGTGAGATTGCCGGTATCACCGTGACAAAGGTAATCGCAAAGTGGTTCACAGGCCACGAGCTCGCCCTTGCAATGGGATTGCAGGTAGCACTTGCACGTGTGGGTACAGCATGCGCGCTCTTCTTCGCGTTGCCGATTGCACAGAGTTTCGGTATCGTATCGGCACCTGTAATGATCGGCGCATCGGCACTCTGCATCGGTATGCTCTCATACATCGTATATTGCGTGATGGACAAGAAGCTTGATGCATCTTCAACAACAGCAGGAGAGTCTACAGAGAGCGAGGAGCAGTTCAAGATGAGTGACCTCAAGGTCATCTTCTGCAACAAGGGATTCTGGCTCATCACATTGCTTTGCCTCATGTTCTACTCTGCAGTGTTCCCATTCCTCAAGTTCGCTACCAACCTCATGATCATCAAGTACAATGTAAGCCCTGATGTAGCCGGTATGATTCCTGGTCTCTTGCCATTCGGTACAATCCTGCTGACACCGCTGTTCGGTTCAATGTACGACAAGATGGGTAAGGGTGCCACACTCATGCTCGTAGGCTCGTCACTGCTCACATTGGTTCACGTGCTCTTCGCATTGCCTATAATGAACATCTGGTGGTTCGCTGTGATTGTAATGGTACTTCTGGGTATCGCATTCTCACTCGTACCATCGGCTATGTGGCCATCAGTACCAAAGATCATCCCAATGAAGCAGCTCGGCTCGGCATACGCAATCATATTCTACATCCAGAATATCGGTTTGTCAATGGTTCCTGTGCTCATCGGTAATGTAATCCAGAGCTGCACCTCAAACGGTACAACCGACTACACAATGCCAATGGCAATCTTCGCCGGCTTCGGCGCTATTGCGGTAGTACTCTCGCTCCTGCTCTTGAAGGCAGACAAGAAGTACAACTACGGCCTTGAGCAGAAGAACGAGAAGTAAAACCATATGCTACTCACATGACAATAGCCACCGTTTTTTGCGGTGGCTATTATCATGTGAGTTCGATATAAGAAAT
>JAFYWE010000081.1 GCA_017558165.1 Bacteroidaceae bacterium | reverse complement strand
GGGTAAATGAATATCTGGTATTTCTTTGCAATGCTTGTGCCTACTCCGTCGTCCTCGCCATCAACCATTATCGGGATGAAGCGCTTGTTTATATATTCGCCACATTCCGGGGTAGGGAACACTGTCTTCTCCATTTTTCTGCAAGGTCCGCAAGTCTTTGTGTGGAAATTGATGAAAACCAGCTTGCCGTCAGCCTTGGCCTTCTCCAGAGCCTCTTCAAGAGTTATGTCAAGGAATACGGTTCCCTGCTCCTTTACAACCTCTACTGTCTCTTCTACAACTGGTGCCGCTTCCTGGGTATCAGGCTTGGTATTGCCACATGCACAAATGGTCATGAGTGCAATGAATGAGCCTACGAATAGTTTGATTGTTCTCATTTTGTTAAAGTTTTCAAAATTTCCGACCGTGAAAGTACAAATAGATTTTAAGACTACAAAAAAAGTTCTTTTATTTTGTAGATTTTTTTTCATTTGTGGCCTCCTGCCCCTCCGCAAGAGCCTTTGCCTTCCTGTTCACGGCTGCCTCAAACTCGCTCATGGCACTTTTTACGGCTTCGTCCAATGCGGTCTGTCCCTCCTTGGTAAGGGTGCTCTTTAATGTAGTGATTTCCTCGGCGTTGTTCTTCTCAAAAGACATCTTGTCCTTGTAACACTTCTCCGAGATGAAGAACAGGTCATATACCGACTCTACTGCATTGATCTTCTGGGTATAGTCATTTATCAATGCAACAAGTTCCTCTGCAATGTTCCCGGAGCCTTCGGCCTGCTTGTCAGTCGTTGCCATATTCATGTTCATGACAGAGCAACCGGTCATTGTGATTATGGCAGTGATTGCCATCAATATCTTTTTCATAGTAAGTGTATTTGTCATTCAGTAATTCCGTTATCTCCACACGTTCCAGTCATATGTGGACTCTACCTCATCCTCGATTTCATCGGGCAAAAGGTGGAAAAAGTCGATTCCCGTAGCCTTCTCGATCTCGTCAATGCTCCTTGCGTATGTGGCGAGCTTCTTCTTGCCGGCCACGTTCTCGCAATAGAAACCTATTGCCTGGTAGTTGCCGTTGTGTATGAGCAGTACCTTGTAGAATGCATTGGGTATCAGCACCCTGTTCTCGCCGATGTTGCCCATTCCCTTCTTCTTGGTGAATACAGGGCCTGTGACAACAAGAACCTTGCCGTACTTGCTTGCGACGTCGCGTGTGAGCTCCTCAATCGATTTCCACACGCCACGGTTAAGGTTGTTGTTCTGTGGCGACACGTTAGAGAGGTAGAAACTCTCCTTCATTGCCAGTTCGCTCCACTTCATGTCGGCCGCGGGGGCAAGATGTCCCCTGTCCCAGCCACTGCGCTTGTAGTCGTCATCGGTGGCCTGGCGTCCTATGACCTCCGGGTCGGGCACGAACTTGTCGTCGCGTGGCTCCTCACCCTTCACCTCATCGGCTGTGAGTTCATATGCCACCCAGTTGGCGTTACGGCGCTGTTCGTTGTACGACACCGTGTAGCCCACGTGTTCAATGACCTGGCTCTTTGTCGATTTGGAAAACTGAGGGATAGCAAGCTCCATGCTGAGCTTGCTATCCTCTGTAGTCTGCGGAGTGCTGTCCCATCCCTCATACAGCGATGCCGCGTAGGCAATGCCGGCAATGAGTATGAATAACAGCGCTCTCTTTATGTCAAATTTCTTGTTCTTTCTCTTTTTTCTTGCCATACAGCATTATGCTCTTTTGAGTTTGCCGTTCTTGAGAACGATCTTGTAGCTGGCACCCTTCTTTGTGCCGAACGAGAGTGTGCTGTCACCGTAGCGCAGGTTACAACGCTCGCCGCACTTTGATGTCACTGTAACCTCAACGAGCTTGCCCTCGCTCCATGTGATGTCCACGTCAAAGCCACCCTTTGCGCAGATACCCTTGATTGCTCCCTCTTCCCAGGCATCGGGCAGTGCAGGCAACAGGTGGATGAATCCCATGTGGCTCTGCATGAGCATCTCGGTGATACCGGCTGTTCCGCCGAAGTTGCCGTCAATCTGGAAAGGAGCGTGTGTATCCCACAGGTTGTCCAGTGTACCGTTCTTCAACAGGTTACCGAACAGTGTGTATGCGTGGTTACCGTCGTGAAGGCGTGCCCACTGGTTGAGCTTCCAGCCCATGCTCCAGCCTGTAGCACCGTCACCGCGGTGAACAAGCACTACCTTCGAAGCCTCGGCAAGTACAGGTGTCGTTACCGGTGAGATTGTGTGTCCTGGGTGCAGACCGAACAGGTGGTTCACGTGGCGGTGCTCATCCTTCGGGTCATCGATATCCTTGCTCCACTCCATGATCTGGCCGTAGCGTCCTATCTCATATGGAGCGAGTTTGGCGAGAACCTCTTTCCACTCCTTGCGCAGCTTGCTGTCAACGCCGAGAACCTCACTTGCCGCAATGGCGTCGAGCAGTATCTCGCGTACCACTGCGTGTACGAATGTCGCACCCTGGTCAATAGGTCCGTGCTCTGGTGATGTAGATGGAGCCGCAGTATATGTGCCGTCAGGCTTCTTCCACAGGTAGTCAACGGTGAAGATGGCGCTGTTCTTGATGATATCGTAACCAATCTCCTTGAGGAACTTCTTGTCACGTGTGTAGTCATAGTAGTCCCAGATGTGTGTAGCGAGCCATGGGCCTGCCATAGGGTTGAAGTTCCAAGACATATCCTGGCTGATGAGCGGTGCTGTAAAGCCGAATATGTTGCTTGAGATGCTTGCTGTCCAGCCTCTTGCACCAAAGTAAGACTTCGCTGTCACCGCACCTGGCTTTATGAGTGTGCGGATGAAGTCTACAAGCGGCATAACGCACTCGTCGAGGTTTGTAGCGCATGCAGGCCAGTAGTTCATCTGCAGGTTGATGTTGTTGTGGTAGTCAACACGCCATGGGCCGTCAACGTTGTTGTGCCACAAGCCCTGGAGGTTCGCAGGCATGTTGCCCGGACGTGAGCTTGAGATGAGCAGGTAACGGCCGAACTGGTAGTAGAGGCGCTCGAGGCCGAAGTCAGGCTTGCCTGTGCGGTAGCTCTTGAGTCGCTCGGGTGTAGGCAGGTTGTTCACGCCTGGGAACTCGAGTGTCATAGGCGCGTTAGGGTTGATGTCAAGCTGTACACGGTTGAACAGGGCCGCATAGTCGGCATAGTGCTCCTTGAACAGCTCGTCATATCCCTTTGCCACGGCGTTGTCCATCCATGCCTTTGTGGTCTCGTCGGGGTTTACGCCCACGTATGCCTTAGGATCGCTGAAATCAGGGTCAAAGTTGATCTTGTAGTCGGTGTCGGCGGTAACGTAGAAGCAAACCTCATCGGCGTGTGCGATGTAGATCTTACCGTCGCGTACGAACTGCTTACCGCCCTTGGCAACAGCCTTTACACGTATTGTGTACTGCATGCCGTTGTTGTCGAGCGCAGCCTTCCAAACAAGACCCTCGTTGCCGTCGGCCTCCATCTTACCCTCCGATACAGGGTTCGGTGCATAGCTGAACACAAGGTTCTGCATGCCTGGCTTGCTTGCGGTGTACTTCATCACCAAAGTGTTGGCTGGGTACGATACAAAGTAGTTGCGCTGGTAGTTCACACCCTCCTTGTCATACTGTACTACAGCCAGTGCCGAGTCAAGTGAAAGGATGCGCTTGTAGTCGCCAAGGCCTATCATGCTGTGTCCTGTCTCGATGTAGAACTCACCCATTGTGGTGAAGTTACCGAAACGGAATGGTTTCTCGCCATAGTATTCGTATGATGCTGTACTGTTGAAATTCTCACGTGTGAGCTTTGCCGCCTTCTCGTCATCGCCGTCAAGGAACGCCTGGCGTATGTCGTCGAGCAGGTGAGCCGATTGCTTGTTCACGTTCCAGTAGTAGTCGGCACCCTTCTCTGTGTTAGGGCCACCGCGCCATAGTGTCTTCTCGTTGAAGGTGATGCGCTCAGCCTCCAATGAACCGAGGATGTTGGCACCGATGCTGCCGTTACCTATGGGCAGTGACTGTGACTCCCACTCCTTGTCGGCGTTGTAGTTGCCGTCGCCGGCCCACTCGGGTTTGCCACGTCCCACCCATTTGTCTGGGCGTCCGCCGTACCATATACTACGGCCGTTCAGTGTGGTAGGCTTGTCGAACCATACCGAGAGGCCCTGTGTGTAGTCACTCTGCGCCTGCAGGCCAAGCGCACAAAGCAATAATGCGATAAATGTGTGTCTCCTTTTCATATCGTAGAGTTAAGGTAATGATATAGACATTGACCCAAAATGCAGTTTTGTGGAGGGCTTGTCATCCTGAACGAAGTGAAGGATCTCAAGAGCACGCTGGAATAGAGATGCTTCGCTATGCTCAGCATGACATGCTAAGCTAAATAGGTTCAATAGCTATATTGTTTCTATGGTTAATTATTCAGTTCTGTTTTCCTTGTTGTTAATATGCTGTATCAGTCTTGCCACGTGTTGCCTGAAGCTCTGGTCGTAGTCGCGCTCCAGCCCCGCCTCCTCGGTGAGCCTGCGTACAGTGCCCTGCACGTCGTCCACGCGTTTAAGCGCCCCACTGCCGTCTTGGGCAATGCTGTATATCTCAATCTCCTTGCTGCCGAGCTCTATGAAATAGCCTCCGGCTATTGCTGTCCTCTTTACGGTTGCCATATTCCGTTATACAAAGAACATAACCACAAGCTGTATCACCACCACGCGCAGGAACATACATACGGGGTATACCGTAGCGTATGCCACCGACGGGTTGTCGCCGTCAATTGTGTCATTGGCATAGCTCAGTGCCATGGGGTTCGCCATAGAGCCGCAAAGCACGCCTGTAACCGAGCCGAAATCCAGCTTGAACTTGCGCATGGCCAGTATACCCGTTATAACCACCGGCACGAATGTTATGACCAGTCCCAGTGCCAGCCACAGGATACCCTCGGGGCGCATCACAGTC
>JAFYWE010000080.1 GCA_017558165.1 Bacteroidaceae bacterium | reverse complement strand
CAATGCACAGAATGCAGGCAACGTGGCTGTAATCTTCTCTACAGAGCAGATGAACGGCAAGGTTTCAATGCAGTCAACTGATGCAGAGGTGGCTGAGGCTCTCGCGGCTGAGGTTCAGGCAGCTTTGGACAACTCATTCAACGTATTGCGTTCACGTATCGACCGTTTCGGTGTGGTACAGCCAAACATCCAGGCTGTTGAGGGTGGCCGTGGCCGTATCCTCATCGAGCTTCCAGGTGTAACAGACAAGGACCGTGTTGAGAGACTCCTCCAGGGTTCGGCTAACTTGCAGTTCTGGGAGACATATAACGCTTCTGAGATCATGTCAGACGTTCTCCCTGCATTCAACGAACTCAACAGCAACCTCGCAACTGAGGAGAACGAGGCTCCATTGTTCTCTGTTCTTCAGGTTCAGCAGGGTGCGAATGCAATCGTAGGTTATGCTCAGGCAAAGGATACAGCTATCGTTAACAACATCCTTGCTGGTGCTTACGCTGACGGTACATTCATGAAGGAGGACGTTCACTTCTCTTGGAGTGTGTCTGCGGTTGACGGTATGTCAATCTTCCAGCTTTATGCTCTGAAGCCGGCTCTCAACGCTTCTGCTTCATTGGAGGGTAATGTAATCGACGATGCAAAGGCTGAGTTTACACAGCAGACCGGTGCTCCTTGTGTTACAATGAAGATGACTCCGGATGCAGCACGCACATGGGCGCAGTTGACAAAGGCGAACATCAACAACTCTATTGCCATTGTACTTGACGACTGTGTATACAGCGCTCCTAACGTAAGCGGCGAGATTACTGGTGGCCGTTCAGAGATTACAGGTAACTTCACAATCGAGGAGACTCAGGACTTGGCTAACGTGCTCCGTTCAGGTAAGCTCTCTGCTCCTATGAACATCGTTGACAGCTACGTTGTAGGTCCTACACTCGGTGAGCAGTCAATCAAGCAGGGTCTCGTATCATTCGTTGTAGCATTCGTGCTCCTTATGGTTTACATGTGCGCGATGTACGGCGTTATCCCAGGTTCAGTTGCTAACCTCGCCCTCTTGTTGAACCTCTTCTTTACATTGGGTATCCTCGCATCTTTCCAGGCCGCGCTTACAATGTCTGGTATCGCGGGTATCGTGCTTACACTCGGTATGGCAGTCGATGCGAACGTGCTTATCTACGAGCGTGCGAAGGAGGAGCTCCGTGCAGGCAAGAACGTGCGTCTTGCGCTTTCTGACGGTTACAAGAATGCATTCTCTGCAATCTTCGACTCTAACTTCACATCAATCATCACAGGTGTCATCCTGTTCAACTTCGGTACAGGTCCTATCAAGGGATTTGCTACAACCCTCATCATCGGTCTTCTCTGCTCATTCTTTACAGCAGTGTTCGTTACACGTGTAATCTATGACCGTTTCATGAGCCGTGACAAGTGGTTGAACCTCACATTCACAACAAAGTTGTCAGAGAACCTCATGAAGGATACAAACTACAACTTCATCGGTTCTGCGAAGAAGACAAGCATCATCGTTGTAGCGGCTTCTGTAGTAATGATCGCTTCATTCGCATTGAGAGGCTTGCAGCAGAGCATTGATTTCACCGGTGGTCGTAACTTCGTTGTACAGTTCGAGAAGCAGGTAGAGCCAGAGCAGGTTCGCGACATCCTGAAGAACAAGATTACCGAGGGTCACGTACAGGCTATCGCTTTGGGTACCGAGGGTAATACAATCCGTGTATCTACAAACTATATGATCGATGACAACGCCAAGACTGCTGACCGTCAGATCGAGGAGTTCCTCTACGCAGCGTTCACAGAGGGTGGTCTCATTGACCCAGCAAAGGTGAGCCTCGCTACATTCCGCGACATCGAGAACAGAGACGGTGGCTCAATCATCAGCTCACAGAAGGTAGGTCCAAGTATCGCTGCCGACATCCGTAACGGCGCTATTATCTCAGTGATCCTTGCGCTCATCGCAATCTTCGTGTACATCCTCGTTCGTTTCCGCAACGTGGCATACAGTATCGGTTCAATCCTCGCGTTGGCTATCGACGTACTCATGATCATGGGTTGCTACTCATTGCTCCACGGTCTGTTGCCAATGTCACTTGAGGCTGACCAGGTATTCATCGGTGCTATCCTTACAGCTATCGGTTACTCAATCAACGACAAGGTGGTTGTATTCGACCGTATCCGTGAGTTCACAGGTCTCTATCCAAAGCGTGACAAGCGTGAGTTGTTCAACCTTTCACTGAACACAACTCTTGCGCGTACAATCAACACTTCAATCAGTACATTGATCGTGTTGCTCTGTATCTTCATCCTTGGTGGTGACAGCATCCGCAGCTTCTCATTCGCAATGATCCTCGGTGTAGTATTCGGTACACTCTCATCATTGTTCATCGCGGCTCCTGTTGCTCTTAAGGTTCTTGACAGAAAGAAGTAAGCAGAACTTAAGTATAAACGATCGGCCAGCACTTTAGGGTGCTGGCCGATTCTGTTTTTATTGTATGGTTCTTGTACTTGCCGATGAAAGGGTTTTCAATATTGATGTGCGGGTCAATATCCTGCGAGCTTTTCCTTGATGTAATACCAGGCAAAACGGCAGTCGGTACATTTCCGTAGGCGACAGTATTTCTTCTCGAGTTGGAGAATGGCCTGGGAGTCGGCCGCGCATTCAATGACAAGTCCTTTCTCCTTCCATTTCCTTACTATACTGTTCTCTTCGCTCTTCAGCAGGTACAACAACTCCTCGGCCTTCTCACATAATCTGCTGTCATTGCGGTGCTTGCCGTATATATATAGTATAGGTACGACCGCGTTTATTATTATCACATCCAGTTGCCGCGGTTTCATGTTGCCATTGCCTGTGGTTTCAGTGCCGCCGAAGCAGGTGTGGTTGTTCCAATAGCCTTGCAGGTTGGTGTCGAGCAGCTTGTGGTATCCTTGTAGCGTCTCGCATGTGGCAATGCTGGAGAAGTCCGTCCTCTTCTCCCTGTATAAGGAGGCTATCCTTGCTATGCGTACATGTGGTGTTGCGCTTCCGTTCCCCCATGCTCTATGGTCAATCTCCTTCAAATTGAACTTGTTCTGCAGAAATCTGTACTCTTTTGTCAGTTTGTTGTAGTAGTCGCTCGTTAGTGCCTGTGTGCGGTAGTAATAGGGTATGCTCTCCTCGTTCAGCAGGCCTGCCTGGCCGAACATTATGGCCTCCACTTGTAGCAGGCTGTCACGATGCTTGCCCAGAGCGGTGTAGTCAAGTATCCTTGCCCACTCCTCAAAGACGTCACCTTGTATTCCGAACCCGAAACTGCGTATGATGATTTTCAACAGTGTTTCCTCCCATCTCTTGTCGCTCTCTACATGCGCCCTCTCTATCGCTGCCGCTTTGTCCTCCATGCGTTCTATGAGCAGGCGTGACAGGAAGCTATGTGTGTTTATAGTGCTTTGCCTTGCAATGGTCTCCTCGCAGGGGAAACAGCGGCTGTGGTGTGACGCTTCTAGGAACTCCTTGTCAAGTTTCTCGGGGTAGGGGATGCAGAGCTGTGGAATGGTCTCGCTATGCTCCAGTATCCGCTCACAGTCGTTCTCGCGGGTGATGTGCAGTATCACGTTGCTGTGGTTGCTGTTGCTCTCCTCCAGCTCCTTCTCCCGCTCGCTGCTCCTGTTGTGCAGTATGATGTTGCCGCTCCGCTCCTTGCCGCCTATCTTGAGTCTTGCGTCACAGAACAGGTTGTGTTGTTCGCACTCCTTGCCGGTGTCCATTATCTCTATCTGCTCGCCTTCGGTCGTAACTAATCTGCTATTGGGGAGTAATCTATTTCTCCATATGTAGTGCATCGCGCCTTTCATGGTGTCTGTATTTTCTTGCAAAGAAATAACACAAACCCCGCCAAAGTCAAGTCTTCGGCGGGGTTTATTCTCTTGTTTTAACATTATTTTGTAAAAAGCTGTCTTTTTTGCGTGGCGATCTATGGCTGGTTCTTTTCTTTTGGGTAGCTTACGCGTGTGTGGTATATTGCCATAAGTCTTTTCTTGAAGACATCCTTTATGATGTCGATGTCCTGGAATGTGAGCGGGCTCTTGGCGTATGTCTTGTTCTCGACCTGCTTGTCGATGATGCTGTCTACCATGGAGCTGATATTCTCCTCGGTATACTCCTTTATGCTGTGTGATGCGGCCTCCACGCAGTCGGCCATCATCAGTATTGCCTGCTCTCGTGTGGTTGGGGCAGGGCCTGGGTATGTGAAGAGCTTCTCGTCAATCTCCTCGCCTGGGTGGGCGTTCTTGTACGACACGTAGAAGTATCCTGTCTTTGACACTCCGTGGTGTGTGCTGATGAAGCTCTGTATGCTCTGCGGCAGTCCTTCGCGCTTTGCTATCTCAATGCCTTCGGTGACGTGTCTAATGATTATGCGTGCGCTTTCGATCTCGCTGAGTGATGCGTGTGGGTTTATGCCTCCGCTCTGGTTCTCGGTGAAGTATATCGGGTTGTTCGTCTTGCCTATATCATGGTATAGCGCGCCTGTGCGTACGAGCAGGCTGTTTGCTCCTATGGCACGGGCTCCTTCGGCGGCGAGGTTACTTACCTGTATCGAGTGCTGGAATGTACCCGGAGCTTCCTGTGACATCTTGAGCAGCAGTTTGCTGTTCAGGTTCGACAGCTCGATGAGTGTCACGTTCGATACGAAGTGGAAGGTCTTCTCAAAGACAATCATCATGGGGTAAGCTATGAGCGTAAGGAGCGAGCTTATGCCAAGATATATGAGCATCTTGGAACTCATCTGTGATGTGTCTGCGCTTGCAATGAGGTTGTAGCACAGGTATACAAGTGCGTATGTCATGAATGTGATGAGTACGCAACGGAACATCTGGAGACGTGATGAGAGGTCCTTCATACAAAGTATCACGCAGCAGCCGGCAGTCAGCTGCAACAGTACGAACTCATATTTCATGACGAGCATTGTGGAGCAGATGAGTATTGTTGTCAGATGTACCATGAATGCTGTGTGGTTGTTTATGAACAGGCATAGCATCAGGGGTACTATGGCGAATGGTAACAGGAATACATTGCCGCTGCCGTAGCCAATCATTATTCCGAGTATGACGGGGAATAGTGTCGCGGAAAGTACCGTGAATGTGTATTTATAGGTGTTTGTGGTCACTTCGCGTTGGTATATGTGCAGGTATGAGTGCAATAATGCCATCGCTATTATGACAAAGAGAATCTGTCCTATGAAGGTGTATGTGTGGTCTTTGTTGTATTCTGCATTCTCAATCTTGCGCATCTCGTTGAAGTATGCGCTGATTGTCAGGGATGCGTTATGGTCGACTATGTCGCCGTGGTTTATGATGCGCTGGCCTTTCTGGAATCTTGCCAATGTGGAGTCCACTCGGGCGAGTCTGTTGCTGATGTCGTTGCTCGTGCGTTTTATGTCCAGGAAATAGTTGGGGGTGATGAGACTGTCGAGCGGTAGTGATGATCCCAGTTGGCGCATCAGGGATTTGTTGGATTCTACGGCTTTGATGGCCTCAGGGACTGGTATGAAGTCGTCGGCACTCTTTGTCTCCACTCTGTTTCCGTTCAATGAAATAGCTTCGCTGTATCCGTTGCTTTTCAGGAACTCGGCATCCTCCTTGGAGATGATGCCAATGCTGTACAGCTCCTGTATGCGGGTGACCGCGTTGTCCGAGCTGGCCGTGATGCTGAATATCCAGTTGTTGTTGAGCGCGCTCTTGAGTTTTCTCTCAGCACTCTTGCCTACCTCCGGATTGAATATGAAATATGGCTTTGAGTCCTTCTTCACGTTCTCCTTTTCGGCCGCCAGCTCCTCTGCCGGCTTGAGTACGTCAAAGCTGAACTCTGCAATCAGCTGTTCGTGTTCCCAAGGGGCACCTTCGGTAAAGTTGAAGCTGGTACTCTTTTCCCTTGGCATGGTGTATGTGATGAGGGTTATGCAGATTGTCAACAGGCTGATGTGGAAAATCTGGCGGGAGTGTATTTTTATGAATCTTTTGAATTTTTCCATTGTTGCGGTTGTTTGTACTGTCCAAAAGTACGAAATTTTTGTAATAACAAAGCATAAAACTCCTTTTTTGCATCGCTTGTAACCGATGGCTGCCGTCGCACTTAAAAATGTACGGCATTTATTTTGATGTCAACATAAGATATGTTAAATTTGCATATTGATATACTGTATATTGGGCTTTGTGCGCTTTGGAGGCTTTTTGTCTTTGTTGTTGCATTAGGCTTTAAATTGAAAATCTTGGAATTATGAGCGAAAGAAGAGTGAGAGTGCGTTTTGCACCGAGTCCTACAGGTCCGCTTCACATCGGTGGTGTGAGGACTGCATTATATAATTATCTGTTTGCACGCCAGCATGGCGGCGACCTTGTCTTCAGAATTGAGGATACCGATTCAAACCGTTTTGTGCCTGGCGCCGAGGAGTATATCCTTGAGTCGTTCCGTTGGCTTGGAATAAAGTTCGATGAGGGTGTGAGCTTTGGTGGTGAGTATGGTCCATACCGTCAGTCAGAGCGTCGTGAGATATACAAGAAATATGTACAGGTGTTGCTTGACAACGGCAAGGCGTACATTGCGTTCGATACACCGGAGGAACTTGAGGCCAAGCGCGCCGAAATGGATAACTTCCAGTACGATGCATCTACACGTCTGGGTATGCGCAACTCATTGGCCCTGTCGGCCGAGGAGGTTAAGGCTCTCATTGATGCGGGACACCAGTATGTGGTACGTTTCAAGGTGGAACCAGGCGAGAAGGTGGTGGTGAATGACATTATCCGTGGTGAGGTGACCATCAACTCTTCTATCCTTGATGACAAGGTGCTTTACAAGTCGGCTGATGAGCTTCCTACATATCATCTTGCAAATATCGTTGACGACCACCTTATGGAGATATCTCACGTAATCCGTGGTGAGGAGTGGTTGCCTTCGGCTCCATTGCACGTTCTGTTGTACCGTGCTTTCGGTTGGGAGGATACTATGCCTCGTTTTGCGCACCTCTCGCTCCTGTTGAAGCCCGAGGGTAACGGAAAGCTCAGCAAGCGTGACGGTGACCGCCTCGGTTTCCCAGTGTTCCCGCTTGAGTGGCACGACCCTGCAAGCGGTGCGGTATCATCAGGTTTCCGCGAGAGCGACTATCTGCCCGAGGCTGTGATCAACTTCCTTGCACTCCTTGGCTGGAATCCTGGCGATGACGTGGAGCTGATGTCTATGGAGGAGCTCGTGAAGAAGTTCGACCTCTCTAAGTGCAGCAAGGCCGGTGCGCGTTTCGACTACAAGAAGATGGTGTGGTTCAACCACGAATATATACTCCAGAAACCTGACAGCGAGATAGCTGCGCTTTTCATGCCCGTTGTTGAGTCTCACGGTATCAGTACAACACCTGAGTTCCTTGAGAAGATTGTCTCATTGATGAAGGGTCGCGTGAACTTCGTGCATGAGTTGTGGGATGCCTGCAGCTTCTACTTCGTTGCTCCTACAGAGTATGACGAGAAGACTGCTAAGAAACGTTGGAAAGAGGATTCGGCAATCAAGATGGGTGAGTTGGCAGAGCTGCTCGAAAGCCTTGAGGATTTCTCTATCGAGAGCCAGGATGCCGCAGTGCATCAGTGGATTGAGGCCAAGGGCTATGGTATGGGTGAGATTATGAATGCTTTCCGTCTGGCGCTTGTAGGCGAGGGTAAGGGACCACAGATGTTCGATATCTCCGGTCTTATCGGTAAGGAGGAGACTCTAGCCCGCCTCAAGAGAGCAATAACAGTTCTTGGATAATGTACACATTCGGTATATACTTATATATGGCATTGGTCCGTCTGGCTGCGCTTTTCGGACACAAGAAGGCAAAGCTTATGCTTGACGGGCATAAGGAGATTTTCTCTACATTGAAGGAGAAGGTAAAGCCGGGATGCGAATATGTTTGGTTCCACGCATCATCATTGGGCGAGTTCGAGCAAGGACGCCCCATGATAGAGAAATTGCGTGCCGAGCATCCCGAATACCGTGTCGTATTGACGTTCTTCTCGCCGTCGGGCTATAAGCCGGCCAAGAATTATCAGCAGGCCGATATCGTATGTTATCTTCCTTTTGATACAAGGAGGAACGTGAAGCGCTTCCTTGATATCCTGAATCCCAAGATGGCCTTCTTCATCAAGTATGAGTTCTGGATGAATTTCCTTGCAGAGCTCAACAAGAGAAGGATACCTACATACAGCGTGTCATCTATTTTCCGTCCCGATCAGGCTTTCTTCAAGCCTTGGGGTGGCCGTTACCGTATGTCGTTGCACGCATTCACGCATCTTTTCGTGCAGAACGAGCAGTCCAAGCAGTTGCTCCGTTCCGTGAACGTCAAGAATGTGACCGTGGTGGGCGATACCCGCTTTGACCGAGTGATAAAGATCCTTGAGCAGGCGCGCCAGTTGCCTCTCATCGAGGCCTTTGTCGAAGGTGGCAGAAAGGTGTTTGTCGTGGGTAGTTCTTGGGGGCAGGATGAGTCGATATACATGTCCTACTTCAACGCCCATAAGGAGTGGAAGCTCATAATCGCTTCGCATGAGGTGAACGAGGAGAGGGTTGCAAGCATAATGAAACAGTATTCGGGCAAATGCGTGCGCTACAGCAACGCGACTATGGATGACGTGCGCGGTGCCGATTGCCTTATTGTCGATTGTTACGGCTTGCTCTCGTCCATCTACCGTTATGGTGATGTAGCCTATGTGGGCGGAGGATTCGGTGTGGGTATCCACAATGTGCTTGAGGCTGCCGTGTATGGCATTCCGGTGCTTTTCGGCCCAAATAACCGTAAATTCCAGGAGGCGCAGAAACTCAAGGCGTGTGGCGGTGGTATCGAGATTGTCGGTTTCAATGACATCCGTGACGTTATGGACCGTTTTGCTTCCGATGCCTCGTTCCTTAAGGCGGCAGGTGATGCGGCCGGTGCGTATGTCGCAGACAATGCCGGCGCTTCGGCAAAGATATTCAAGGCGCTTGGCCTTTGAAAAGTAATGATAAGAGTGAATAATTCAATATTAACCTTAAATTTTTAAAGTTATGAAATTTTTGACAGACGAGAAATTGGTGATTGTAGGTGCTGCCGGTATGATCGGTTCAAACATGGCACAGTCGGCTCTCATGATGGGCTTGACATCAAACCTCTGCCTCTATGATGTATTCTCTCCAGAGGGTGTTGCCGAGGAGATGCGTCAGAGCGGTTTCGACAATGTGAACATCACAGCTACTACTGATGTTGCCGAGGCATTCAAGGATGCAAAATATATCATCTCTTCAGGTGGTGCTCCACGTAAGGAGGGTATGACACGTGAGGACTTGCTCGCTGGTAACTGCAAGATCGCTGAGGAGCTCGGTAAGAACATCAAAACTTACTGCCCAGACGTTAAGCACGTGGTAATCATCTTCAACCCAGCCGATTTGACAGGTCTCGTGACATTGCTGTACTCAGGCTTGAAGCCAGGTCAGGTTACAACACTTGCAGGTCTTGACTCTACACGTTTGCAGAACGCCCTTGCAAAGAAGTTCGGCGTGATGATGAGCGAGGTTACAGGTTGCGCTACATACGGTGGCCACGGTGAGCAGATGGCTGTATTCGGCAGCGCTGTTAAGATCGCAGGCAAGCCATTGACAGAGATCATCGGTACAGAGGAGTTCCCAGCAGAGGAGTGGGAGCAGATGAAGAAGGATGTTACACAGGGTGGTGCAGCTATCATCAAGCTCCGTGGCCGTTCTTCATTCCAGAGCCCTTCATACCTCTCAGTTGAGATGATCCGTTCAGTTATGGGCGGTGAGACATTCCGTTACCCAGCAGGTACATACGTTTCAAACGAGAAGTACAACCACATCATGATGGCTATGGATACAGTTCTCGACGCAAACGGTTGCTCATACAAGATGCCTGTAGGTACAGACGAGGAGATTGCAAAGCTCGATGCAAGCTACGAGCACCTTTGCAAGATGCGTGACGAGCTCGTTACCTTGAACATTGTTCCTGCAATTTCAGAGTGGAGCAGCATCAATCCTAACCTCTAATAATATATAAGGAATTATATATTCGGGATGGCGGCGTTTGCCGCCATCTTTTTTGTATATATGTGTTGCCGTTTTTCCTTGATGTTCCTTCAAATACCCTTTTCCATTGTGGAATAAGAGAAACTTTTCCTTTGTTCGTGCAAAAAACGGTTCAAAAGTTTTGCTGTTTGAGAAATTGTATCTACTTTTGCGCTGCATTTTGCGTAGAGTGAAAAATAATATAAACTAAATAAATAAAATAGGAAATGATTGTAGTACCTGTTAAGGAGGGCGAGAACATTGAAAGAGCTCTCAAGAAATTCAAGAGAAAATTCGAGAAGACCGGTGTAGTAAAAGAGTTGCGTGCTCGTCAGCAGTTTGACAAGCCTTCAGTTCTTAAGAGACTCAAGATGGAGCATGCTATCTATGTACAGAAGCTCCGTGCTAACGAGGAATAAAAAACCGGAAATTTTCTTGTTTTTTAAATTAAAGTGACTTATATTCGTTGCCGAAAGATAATTTCTTTCGGCAACGAATATGTTTATAGATTCATTCATCGGGTATCTCAAGGCAGAGAGGAACTACTCCGTGCATACGTTAAGGGCGTATGCCGGTGATCTCCGGTCCTTTGAGGAGTTCATGGCCCGCATTGATGAGTCTATTTCTTTTTTTGATGCCGATGTGGATATCGTGCGTGCCTGGGTCGCATCGCTTATGGATGCCGGGGCGGCACCGTCATCCGTGTGCCGCAAGCTCAGCGCATTGCGTAGTTTCTACTCCTATTGTCGCAGTACCGATGCATCACTCTCTAATCCGGCTGTTGTCCTGCAAGGGCCGAAGCGACGTAGCAAGCTCCCCGTCTTCCTCAAGGAAAGCGAGATGGACATGCTGATAGACGAGGTACAGTTCGGTGAGGGGTATGTTGCGTGTAGGGACAGGATGGTCATGATGCTCTTCTATGAGACTGGAATGCGCTTGTCGGAGCTGGTGGCCCTTGATGTTGACGATATTGATTTCGGTGCTTCGGTCGTGAAGGTATTGGGTAAGCGTAGCAAGGAACGCGTGATTCCTTTCGGCAATGGATTGAAGAGCGAACTGGAGCGTTATCTCGAGGTTCGTGAGCAGTTTGCTGACAATAGCGCAGGTGCCTTGTTCCTTTCATCCCATGCAAGGCGCATAAGCAACTCTCAGGTATACCGTATGGTTAACGGTCGTCTCTCGCATGTCAGTTCTGTCAGTAAGAGGAGCCCGCACGTGTTGCGCCACACCTTTGCGACGGCCATGCTTAACAATGATGCCGAGATCGGTGCAGTCAAGGAGCTGTTAGGTCACGAGCGGCTTGCGACAACGGAGATATATACCCACCTGACATTTGAGGAACTCAGACGTTTTTATGATAAGGCTCATCCAAGAGCCGGTAACAATTAAATAATAGGAGGATTAATTATGGAGACAAGAATTCAGGCAGTTCATTTTGATGCATCACAACAGCTGGTGGAGTTTGTTGAGAAAAAGGTTGCAAAGCTTGAGAAGCTTTGCGAAGGTGCTACAGCTCTTGACGTGAACATGAAGCTGATAAAGCCCGAGACAGCGATGAACAAAGAGGTTGCCCTCCGTCTGTCAACAGGTAACGGCGAGCTTTTCGCGTCAAAGGTGAGTGATACTTTTGAGGATGCCTTGCTCGGCGCCATTGACGCAGTAAAGGTACAGTTGGAAAAGAATCGTAACAAGTGATCCGGACTTGTGCAATAACTCCTGTGGCCGCCAAAAGCGGCCACTTTTTTTTGGCCATTGTATGCCTGCTCGTCGTGCAACCTTATGTGTTCGTGTGTTCAATCAGGCTTTGCGTGGTTTGTTAACACATTTTCCATCACTCATCACGTATGTTTAGGAAATTTACCCGTCACGGCGGATTTTGTAATCCGCTGTAATCGAGTATCAGGGTCTGCGACCCGAAATAATAAATACTTTTGCTGATAATGTAGATATTTATAACAATAATAATGATGTCATATCGAACGTATGTGAGATATCTCTATGTCATTTTATCGGAGATCCCTCACATTAAGTTCGGGATGACACACTACCCGGTTACGGCGGATGTTCCATCCGCTGTAATTGAGTATCAGGGTCTGTAACCCGAAATAATAAATACTTTTTTAGGGGATTATAAATCCCCATCTCAGCACCCTT
>JAFYWE010000079.1 GCA_017558165.1 Bacteroidaceae bacterium | reverse complement strand
GCAAAAAAGGGCATAAAAAGACAAGCACTTCTTGAGGACAATGTAAATAATATTTTTGAAAGAAATTTAAACAACTTCTAATATGAAAACAAACAGTCGGGGTATGTTGTCATGTATACAATTCTTGGAGTGCCTTGGATTTATAAGTATCTTTGTATCTTGATTTTATAATTGTGGTGAAAGTATGAGAAAACTTCTGGCATTGATTATGCCTGCTAAAAAGATATTTTGCCTGTTTGTGTTGGCTTGTCTGTACATGTCATGTATGGATAAGTCTTCAGTTGACGGCGTGCTGTTGCTTAAAGGGGGACTGATTGCCGATGGTGAGACGGCTACCGAGGAAATCGGCGATGTGCTGATTGTAGGTGACCGTATAAAGGCTGTGGGTAAGGATCTGGTTGCCGATGGTGCAACGGTGATAGACTGTAACGGAATGGTCATCATGCCGGGTTTCGTGGACAGTCATGTGCACGTGGAGTCGAGTATGGTGCTCCCTGTTGCCTTCGGCGAGGCAGTGCTTCCTTTCGGAACCACTGCGGTGATTGCCGATCCTCATGAGATAGTGAATGTTGCCGGCAGTGATGGTGTCTGCTTCTTCCTGGAAAATGCCGCACAGTCTCCCGTCGATGTCTATGTTGTCCTTCCATCAAGTGTCCCAGCAACGTCGCTCGACACGAATGGTGGCGGGGAGTTCCTGGCCGGGGACATGGCAGGCTTTGTAAACCACCCTTTTGTGGTGGGGCTTGGTGAGGTGATGAACCCCTATGCTGTCTATAATAAGGATTCGCTGTTGCTGTCAAAGATAGCTCTTTTTGGTGGAAGGGTCATTGACGGACATATGGCAGGCCTGTCTGCCGATATGGTCAAGGAGTATGCGGGGTTGGGCGTTGCAAACGACCATGAGTGTACCTGTGAAGAGGATATGCTCATGCGTAACGAGGCGGGTGTGAACATATACATACGAGAAGGAAGTGCCGCCCGTAATGCAGGGGATTTGTTGCTTGCCGCGCGCAAGCACGGGGTCGATACCCGCCGCATGGCTTTCTGTACCGATGACAAGCACTTGTCTACCATAGCACAGGAGGGTCATGTCTCTACCATTGTGCGCATGGCGCGCGAATATTGGTATACGTGGGGCGAGGTGGCCCGTATGTCCTCCTATAACCCTTGTCGCTATTATAAGCTTGAGGATAAAGGCTTGATTAGGGAGGGGTATATTGCTGACATTGCCGTTATGGGCATGGATGCCGCTGTTGTAAAGTATGTCATCAAGGACGGCAGACTGGTTGCCAAGGACAGCAAGCGTCTATATGACTGTGCGGTGACCCCGCATGATGCTTTCGGGAATACAGTCCGGTATAAGGAGTTCTGCGCCGGGGATTTCGTGGTTCCTTCGCGTCTTGAGGATGTTGCCATCCGTCTGTTACCGGGCGAGATAGTTACGGCGGTTTCCACCGCTGCGGAGTTCGTCGGGGAGAAGATGAACATGCTTGCAACCATTGAACGCTATGGCAAGAACGGGAACTATTCCGTGGCCAAGTGCGTGGGATACGGCATTACCGACGGTGCCATTGCTACCAGTGTGTCGCATGATGCCCATAATGTGGTATGTGCCGGTGATAATGCGGCCGATATGGCTTTGGCCTGCAACTTCCTGCGTGAACTGGGTGGCGGTTATGTGATTGTGTCAAAAGGTGAGGTAGTTGGGCATTTCGCCTTGCCGGCATATGGTCTTATGTCGGCATTGAACGCCGAGGAGGCCATGAAGGGAATCCATGAACTTGAGGAACTGGCTCACCGTATGGGCGTGAGCCATGACATCGACCCGTTCATTACATTGTCATTCGTGGCTCTTCCTGTTATCCCAAGCATACGTCTCATGGATACAGGTCTGTATAATGTAGAAGAGAGCAGGTTCTATTGAAATGTGCATTGTATTACCCCGTGACGGATATATACGAAATATGGCGGTTCCTACGCAGGGACCGCCATATTCTGTATCTGTGTTTTTTTATTCAATATTGAATATCTGGCTGAAGCCGGACATGTCGAATACGCCCTTTACCAGTGGCTGAAGGTTGCGTATGATAAGTTTGCCTCCTTTTTGGGCAAGGTCCTTGTACAACCCGAGGAATATGCGTAGACCGGAACTGCATATATAATCCATTCCGCTGCAATCTACAATGACGATATCGCCAAGATTCACCTCTACGGCCGCAACGTCCTCTTCCATATCCTTTATGTTGAGTGTATTCAATGGGTAGTCAACGCAAATCACGTGTGTCTTAAAAGTCTTCTCTTCCATATGCATGTCTTTTGGGCAAATGTAATATATTTTTTGATAAAAAAGAATCTCTGCTGTTAAAAAACAGCTCTTTGTCTTGATTTGTAGTAGCTGGTTTTGGAGGAAGACTGTCGGGCGTGTGCCAGAGAAGAGGGTGGGCGTGTAGGAACGGGCCTATATGAGGTGTTGGATATATATACAAAAGAAGCCAGCGTTTAAAGCTGACTTCTTTTGTGTTGTCCTACCTGGATTCGAACCAAGACAAACAGAACCAAAACCTGTTGTGCTACCATTACACCATAGGACAATCCTCATTGCTCTCTTTTGAAGAGCGATGCAAAGATTGTGCAAGCGAGTCAAAACAAATGAATTTTGATTTTGTAAACGATTGCGGCTAATCTTCGCATTGATTACTTCTGCAAAGGTATAGTTTTTGAATGTAAGTGCCAAACTTTTCAGGTTGTTTTTGACTATGGCATAGGATGGTAAGGACTTGCCTGTATTTATTTAACCGGCCTTTTTGTCCGTGGCATTGTCAAATATGGAAACTGTTGACGGCTTCAATAACCTTTGCAGCGTCGCTGTCGCTCATTGCCGGGTGGCATGGAAGGCTCAGCTCTGTCCTTGCCTGCTGCTCTGCGACGGGGTATGACTGTGTGCCGTGCTCCTTGTAGCACTCCTGCTTGTGGACGGGAATGGGGTAGTGGATGAGCGTTTTTATTCCTGCTTCCTCAAGGTGCAAGCGCAGGGCGTCACGATGCTCCGTAAAGAGCGGGAATATGTGGAACACGTGTCCGTCATAATCGGGGACGATTGGCAGACATACGGCCTCGTTGCTTATTTCGCTGATGTAGCGCTTTGCAATCTCCTTACGACGGTTGTTGTCGGCATCAAGGTGTCTCAGTTTCACGCGCAGTGCGGCAGCCTGAATCTCGTCGAGCCTGCTGTTCACGCCTTCAAGCGTGTGATGGTATTTCAGGGCGCTTCCGTAATTGTGCAGAGCCTGTATGGTGGCATGCAGTGCGCTGTCATTGGTGGTTATAGCTCCTCCGTCGCCCAATGCTCCTAGGTTCTTTCCCGGGTAGAAGCTGTGTGCCGCGGCATCGCCGAGCGAGCCTGTGCGCTTGCCGTTGTATATGCAGCCGTGTGCCTGGGCATTGTCCTCTATTATCTTCATTCCTCTTTGGCGGCACAGCGATGCAATCTCCTCGCTGTAGCAGTTACGGCCGTAGAGGTGAACGAGCATTACCGCCTTGCATCTTGGGGTGATGGCCTTCTCTATTCCCTCGATGTCGATGAGTGATGTCTTGGGGGCGGGGTCGGCAAAGACAGGTTTCAACCCGTTGTGTGTAATGGCGAGTACCGATGCTATGAAGGTGTTCGCGGGGACAATGATCTCGTCTCCGTCGGTGAATATTCCCATCTCCTTGTATGCCCTTATTATGAGCCACAGGGCGTCGTAGCCGTTGCCACAGCCTGTGCAGTACTGTGTGCCTGTGTACAGGGCGTACTCCTCCTCGAACAGACGTGTCTCCTCGCCCAAAAGGTATATGCCTTTTGTAATGACACGGTTCACGGCATCCTGAAGTTCGGGGTTATAGCGTGCGTTTATCTGGTTCAGTGGAAGGTATGGTATCATAGCTCTTTTCTGTACTTGAGGAATTCGTCAATGTCGCGGAAATAGTCCTCGGGCATGTGCGGTGTAGAGGCCAGTACAAGTGCTACCGAGCCCGATGAAAAATTGCGTAGCTCCTCCCACACTCCGCAGGGCAGGTACAGGGCTTTCGACGGGTGGTTGAGCAGGAACACCTTCTCACGTTCGCCGTCGAACACGCGTACCTCGAAGCTGCCTGTCGCGGCCACGATAAGCTCGCGCAAGGTCTTGTGGGCGTGTGCACCGCGTGTGACGCCACCGGGGATGTCATATATGTAGAATACGCGCTTGATGTCAAAGTCTATAACCTTGCCATTCTCCACGACGGTGATGTTGCCCGTCGCTCCATGGTGCTTGCCAAGCTCTATGATGCGGCAGTCGTCTACTGTGGTCTTCATAGTGCGTTGCTCTCTTTGAGTTGGATGAACCTGTCGAAGCTGCGTATGTAGTCGCGCGGGCTGTAAGGGGTGGAACTTATTACCAATGCAATGGAGTTGGTGGCGAAATTCTGCATCCTGCGCCATGTCCCGGCGGGGATGTATACACCCTTGTTGCAACGGTCGAGGTGGATGGTCTGCTCTTCCTTGCCATCATGTATGTAGAGGTCAAAACTGCCCGACAGGGCGATGATGAACTCCTCGCTCTTGTGGTAGGCGTGTCCGCCGCGTGACTCTCCGCCAGGGACGTCGTATACCCAGTATGTACGTGCAATGGTAAAGGGCAACAGCTTATTGTCCTCAATCACAGACAGGTTTCCGCGCTTGTCGCGTATCTTGCCCAGCCTGATGGTGCGTACTTTTTTTCTGTTTTCCTTTGCCACCTTGTACTTATTCTGTGCGAATATACGATTTTTTATTGTAAAACGTGCAATGGGCGGATATATTGCTTCCCTTGGGGCTGTTTGTGCGTCTTGTCAGAGGTTGAACCCGCATTGTGTGAGGTTCTCCTGTACGGTCCGTATGAGTTCTTCTACACTGCATCCTCGTGCTGAGGCTATGGCTGAATAGATGTTCTCGATGGGGATCTCGCTGTCGTCACTCTCAATGAACAATCTGTCGCCTGGGATGCACCTCGCGCTCTCCTCGTTGAAATGCTCGCCGAGCGAAAGGTATAGTCCGGCTTTAACGAGTTGGCTGGCCTGCTGTGGCTTGCCACGGAACGCGTGTATTATCCATGTCTGTTGTGGCTTTATTTCCTTGTGCAGTGCAATGGTTGTTTCGTATGCCTTCACGCAGTGTATGATGAGTGGCTTCTGCAGTCTTTCGGATAGCGCGATGTGCGCGCGGAAGGCCTCGACCTGTGTTTCAAATGTCGCAGTCATGCGTACCTTGTCTATGCCGCACTCTCCAATGGCAACTACATTCTGTGCCTTAGCAAGTTCTTCTATTGTATGGAATTTCTCCTTCCAGCCGTTGTCCACATACCATGGGTGTATTCCGGTGGATATGGCTCCGTACGCCGGCTCTCCTTGGGTGCTGAGGATTGCAGGGTGTGCATCCTCTTTCCGTTTGTGGGTGTGTATATCAGGGTACTTCATCATGGTACGGGGTCGTATCCCGAGCCTCCCCATGGGTGGCATCGGAGTATGCGCCTGATGGCAAGGTAAAGCCCTTTTATGGGGCCGTGCTTGCGCAGGGCTTCAACTGCGTATTGTGAACATGTGGGGGTGAAACGGCATGACGGAGGTGTAAGTGGCGAGATGCACTTCTGGTAGAATCTTATGGGCAGTATGAGGATATTTACAATAAATCTCTTCATTGTGCCCCGCTTTTGGTGATTATGCCTGCAAGCAGCTTCTCCATCTTGCGCTTGATGAATTCGGTGCTGTTGTGGCGTGTGTCGATGTACAATATCGCTACTGCCATCTTCTTGTCCTTTGCCTGCAAAGCCTCTACAAAAGGGTGCTTGCTTGTGCGGTATGCCTCGCGTATGCGTCTCTTGACGAGGTTACGGTCAACAGCATGGCGGAACCTTCTTTTTGCCACGCTGATGAGTATTGCTGCAGTGGGCTCCTGCTCTTCCTGTTCAAGGAACACTGCGCGCAACGGGTACGATGTCACCGACGCTCCTTCGGCGTACAGCTTCTCAATCACTCTCTTGCTCTTGAGATGTTCTTTCAAAGGGAAGGTATTGGTCTTCATTGTCGGCGTGGTTTTTAATGAAACAGCCCCGTCTTTTGGACAGGGCTGCAGTATTGTATGTTATTTGTTGTTCGCTGTAAGGTATGCATCCAATGCTGCAGGCATGTTTGTGGCGACTGCTGTTGGAGCCTCAAGGTCAAGTCTGAGGCCGCTGTCCTTAATGCATTTTGCTGTTACATTGCCGAAGCAGGCAATGAGCTGGTCGCCCTGAACGTAATCAGGAACATTCTTGTTCAGTGACTCGATACCGTGAGGACTGAAGAATATGAGCATGTCAAATGACTTGATGTAGTCGGGGGCAATCTCTGTGCTTACGGTACGGTACATCTCGGCCTGTGAATGTACTATGCCATACTTGTCAAGGATGTCGTTGATCTCGGCATTGTGTACGTTTGATGTAGGTATGAAGTACTTCTCGTTCTTGTGCTTTGCGAAGATTGGCTCAAGGTCCTTGATGTGGCCTTCGCCGAAGAATACCTTGCGCTTGCGGTACTGGACATATTTCTGGATATAAAGCGAGATAGTCTCCGACAGGCAGAAGTATTTCATGTCATCCGGGATTGCTACTCTCAATTCCTTACAGAGTGTAAAGAAGTGGTCGATAGAGTGGCGTGAAAGGAACACGATAGCAGTGTGGTCAAGTATTGAGACCTTCTGCTGACGGAACTCCTTCGCGGTTACACCTTCAACTTTGATGAAAGAACAAAAATCAATCTGCACGTTATGCTTCTCCGCAAGATCAAAATATGGAGATTTTCCTGTGGCTGGCTTGGGCTGTGAAACCAGAATCTTACTTACCTTCAATGTCCTAAATTTTTATTGTTATAAATTCACTTAGTTGTAGTACCGATTTCCACACCATTGCTATGGGCAAAAATTCAAGTGCGCAAAGGTACAAAAAAATCTCCAAATAGTTGCCTTTTTTTGTGAAAATGATTCTGAATAGGCCGTTTGTTATGGCATAAATATATGCTATCGCGGTCAGAATTAGATAAAAATGCACATAATATGTATTTATTCCAGGAACGAATAATAATGCTATTGCGGGCGGGGCAAGAGCGAATCCCAGTAACTTGATTGTAAATAAATATTTCTCGCTGAACTCATATGCCTCCTTTTTGGTGTAAAGAATATTGTTCACAAGGTCGCATACGAGTTTCTTCACAGGCAGTACCGTTATGAAAAGCAGCGCGATGGCGCCTGCGTAAATCAATGCGTTCCCGGCGACAATGGGTGTGCCGCTCCTCTGCAGGATGGCCAAGGTTATTATTGTCAGGTAGAAGGTTGTCTGCGCATACATGAGGCCATTACATATTCTTGTAATATGTGTCCTGTCATTGAAGGGGGCAGAGCTCCGCTCATAGTAGAATGTTGCTTTTACACGCTCAATAATGCTTGCGCCGTTCATGAGAAGCACATAGGCCTGGCCTATAATGTTCAGTATGAACAGGAGCATTATGACATTATCGTTCGTTATGTTATACGGTACGGGGGTACTTGTCATAGCGCGGCATACTTTCTTACTGATACATCCCAACGCGGTGTGTTCCTTATTATCTCCAATGCTTCTTCGGGGGTGGTGGCCACGCTCCATATCTTCGCGTGTATCTCGCCCATGAAATGTTCCTCGATGGCCTTGTCGAGCTGTGCTATGAAATGGTCATAATAACCGTTTATATTAAGGATGACAATGGGGTTGAAGTATAGTCCCAACTGCTTCCATGTAATGATTTCGCTCAGCTCTTCAATTGTTCCGCAACCTCCGGGCAGGGCAATGACTGCGTCGCTCAGTTCAGCCATTGTCTGCTTGCGTTCATGCATGCTTTCGGTAATCCTTAGCTCTGTGAGTCCAGTGTGGTGCCAGTTCTGGTCTACCATGAACTGGGGTATCACGCCAATGGCCTTGCCTCCGTTGTCAAGCGCGCCGTCCTCTACCTTACGCATTAGTCCGATGCCTCCCGCTCCTGTTATTAATGTTATTCCCTCCTTTGCAAGATGTGCGCCCAGCGCGTATGCAGTGTCGCCGTAGATGTCGGCGCATTTGTTGCTCGATGCGCAATATACGCATATGTTGTTTATTTCCATTGTGCTTTTGTATTTTGGGTTATTGTTCTGTTTGTCTCATTCCTTTTTCTGACTGTTGGAAAGGTTCTTCCGGCATGAGATAGTTGTACCGATGTGCGACAAAGCTAGCATAAAAAAGAATGGGATAAAGCAAATGATGTGTTATAAAACAATCATTTGCTTGGCTGTATGACCTCGTCGTTCAATGAGGATAACCTTGTCCGTTGCTATCTGTGGAAGTGCGCATGCAATGACGGCTTTTGGCATCCCGTGCGGTGCAAACTCCGTCTGCACTTCGCCCGCCTGTTTGCCGGCAGGGTTATCGATCTTGTGGTACTACGTGCCCCAGGTTTCTCTGTCGAGATTGCGGTAGCCTATGGCTTCGGCTATGTGCTGGAATTGGATGTTCTCGCAGCCTTCAAGGTCGGCAATGGTGCGGGCGACCTTGAGTATGCGGTCATATGCACGTGCCGAGAGGTCGAACCTTGTCATCGCGGTCTTTAGCATCGCGAGACTTGTCTCGTCAAGCACTGCGTATTTTGCAATAAGTTTGGGTGTCATCTGTGCGTTGCAGTAGATGCCTTGCTCGTTCTTGAAGCGCTCTTCCTGTATCTTGCGTGCGGCAATGACACGCTCGCGGATAGCCGCGCTGGGTTCTCCCGGTGCAGTGTCGGATATCTTCTCGAACGGTACGGGGACAATCTCGATCTGCAGGTCGATTCTGTCAAGCAAAGGACCACTTATCTTATTAAGGTATCTCTGGACCTGGCCTGGGCTACAGGTGCATGCTTTGGTGGGGTGGTTGTAGTATCCGCAAGGGCAGGGGTTCATTGATGCAATGAACATTACTCCGGCCGGGTATTCCACCTTGTAGTTGGCGCGTGCCACGCATATCTTGCGGTCCTCGAGCGGTTGTCGCATCACCTCGAGCACGTCGCGACTGAACTCGGGCAGTTCGTCAAGGAACAGTACGCCGTTATGTGCCAATGAAATCTCGCCCGGTCTTGGGTTGCTTCCGCCTCCGCACAGCGCTACGGATGATATTGTGTGGTGTGGACTGCGGAACGGGCGCTGGGTGATGAGTGATGTACCGTCGGGCATCATTCCGCTCACTGAGTGTATCTTGGTCGTCTCAAGGCTCTCGTTGAGTGTCAGCGGCGGCAGTATGCTTGGCAATCTCTTTGCCATCATTGACTTTCCGCTGCCCGGAGGGCCTACCATGATGAGGTTGTGTCCGCCGGCGGCCGCGACCTCGAAGGCGCGTTTAACGCTCTCCTGTCCGCGTACCTCGCTGAAATCGAATGGGAAATTGCTCTGCTTGGAATAGAAATCGCGCTCTATGTCCACGCTGTACGGTGTCATCGACTCCTCGCCGTTGAGGAACTGTATCACCTGCAACAAGTTCTCGGCTCCATAGACCGTTATGCCACTGACTACGGCAGCCTCTGCCGCGTTGCCCTTTGGCAGTATTATGCCTTCGTAGCCTAGCTCCTTGGCCTTGAGTGTGATTGGCAGGGCTCCCTTGATTGGCACCAGCATTCCGTCGAGCCCAAGCTCGCCCATGATAAGGTACTTGTCGAGCTTGGCGGTGGATATCACCTCGTCGGCTGCAAGTATTCCGATGGCAATTGGCAGGTCATAGGCCGAACCCTCCTTCTTGATATCGGCGGGCGCCATGTTTACGATAATCTGCTTGCTGGGGAAACGCAGGCCGTTGTACTGGAATGCGGAGTTTATACGCTGGTGGCTCTCTTTGACTGCATTGTCGGGCAAGCCCACAAGGTAGAACTTTATACCTCGCAGTGCATTCACCTCAATGGTGACAAGTGTCGCGTTTATGCCTTGTATGGCGGCGGCAAGAACCTTTACCAGCATATCAGTTATTTTTTGTTTTTCTTCTTCTTCTCTTTTTCTTTTTTCTTCTTTTCCTCCTCGTTCTTGTCATATCTCCTTGACAATGTGTCAATGCGCAGGCCCAGACCTTTGGTCCTGACGTCATATTCAACGATTCTCTGGTACGGGCTCATGAGCATTGTGAACGGCAGCGACTTGATGTTGAACTGCTTTACGAGGGGGCTGTGGAACATCTTTATGTCAAGGACGTTGTCGCCTACAATGCTGTCCTCGGTCATCATCCTGTTCCATCTGGCCGAGTCGTAGTCGAGCGCTATGTTGAGTATCGCGAAGCTCTCGCTCTTTACGCTGTCCTTTATGGCGGCAAGCTCCTTCAACCTCTCAAGGCTGTTCTTGTCCCATGAAGCCCAGAATGTTATGAGCGTATATTTCCTTATATATGTCTCAAGGCTTACCTCGGTACTGTCATTGACGCTGTATTTGAACTCGGGCATTGAACGGTGCTGTACATTGCTGTTCTTGCTCTCGACCTTCTTGCTCAGTCCGGCAATATATTCGTAGTCCTTGAGTATTCCTCCGAGCTTGCTTGTGCGCGAGCGTATGTCCTTGTTGCTTGGCTCGGGTTTCTCGGTGATATACCTGCGGATAAGCTCGATGCTTACATCGCTTATGGGGTTAACAAGGATGAAACTGTCGATTTTCTCTATCAGTCTGCTCTCCCTTCTTGTGGCGTCGAGTACCCTTGAAATACTGTCGTGCAGTGCCTGTGTGGCGCCGCCCTCAATGCTCCAACCGCTCTTGAGGGTACTGTCCCTCTTGAGTGTGGCCGTGAGTGCCGGCTCGGCGTACAAAGGTATCATTATGCCCTCGGGGGTAACGAGAAACAGCGGGGTCAGAGTGTCGACCGGCAGTGATAGGGTGAAGGCTCCTATCTTGTCGCATCGCACGGAGTCCACCCTCTCGTGGCGGCTGTCGGTGCCGAATACGCACACAAGGCCGTTGGGGGTACCTGTCTCTCCCTCAATGGTGTACATGTTCCCGGGCTGTTTCTTGCCACATGAGAACATGAGCAACAGCAACAATGTCAGTATAACGTTCTTGCCCATTGTGTTACTGCTTGTTTGCACGCTTGCGCTCAATCTCGTCAAGGATGATCTTGCGCATACGCATTGACTTGGGTGTCACCTCCAGGTACTCGTCCTCCTTGATGTACTCGAGTGCCTCCTCGAGTGAGAATATGATTGGTGGAACGATGCGCGCCTTGTCGTCGCTGCCGCTTGCACGCATGTTGGTAAGCTTCTTACTCTTTGTAACGTTGATTACAAGGTCATTCTCATGGATGTGCTCACCGACTACCTGTCCGGCGTAAACATCCTCTTGTGGGTTGATGAAGAACTTGCCGCGCTCCTGCAGCTTGTCGATAGCGTATGCGAACGCTGTTCCGCTCTCCATTACCACCAGCGAACCGTTGGTGCGGCGCTCGATGTCGCCCTTGAATGGCTGGTACTCCTTGAAACGGTGTGCCATGATGGCCTCACCCGCCGATGCTGTGAGCACGTTGGTGCGCAAGCCGATGATACCGCGTGAAGGGATGTTGAACTCGATGTTCACACGGTCGCCCTGTGCCTCCATCGAGAGCATCTCGCCCTTACGGCGTGTAACCATATCGATGATCTTGCTTGAGTAGTCTGTGGGGACATTGACTGTGAGCTCCTCAATCGGCTCGTGCTTCACGCCGTCAATCTCCTTGTAGATAACCTGTGGCTGACCCACCTGCAGCTCATAACCCTCGCGACGCATTGTTTCGATGAGTACCGACAAGTGGAGCACTCCACGGCCGAATACTGTCCAGGCATCCTCCTCGGGGTCTTTCTTTACCTTGAGGGCGAGGTTCTTGTCGAGCTCCTTGTCAAGGCGCTCCTGGATGTGGCGTGATGTCACGAACTTACCCTCCTTGCCAAAGAACGGTGAGTCGTTGATGGTGAAGAGCATGCTCATTGTTGGCTCGTCAATTGCCATCGGTGGCAAAGCCTCTGGGTTCTCGAAGTCGCAGATTGTGTCTCCGATCTCGAACTTCTCAAGTCCTACGATTGCGCAGATGTCACCAGAGCTTACGCTCTCAGCCTTTCTGCGTCCCAAGCCCTCGAATGTATGCAGTTCCTTGATCTTCATCTTGCTCTGCTCGCCGTTGCGGTTAACGAGTGTCACGTTAGAACCCTCGGTGAGTGTACCGCGGTGAACGCGTCCCACTGCGATACGGCCTGTGTATGGCGAGTAGTCGAGTGATGTGATGAGCATCTGTGGTGTACCCTCCAGCTTCTCAGGAGCAGGAATGTGCTCGATGATGGCGTCGAGCAGTGCTGTGAGGTCTGTTGTCTCCTTGCGCCAGTCTG
>JAFYWE010000078.1 GCA_017558165.1 Bacteroidaceae bacterium | reverse complement strand
GTAGACAAGTCTCCAGTTTGTGCCACCGTTAACGGTCTCGAATATTGAGTCGGGCAACTGATGGTGCCTGCGTATGTGGTCGCGCATAGCGACGGCACGCTCCTCGCCAAGCCTTGCGCGGTTCCTTGTATCGGGCGATGTGTAGCCTACAATCTGTATGGCCTCAAGGGTTGTGGTGCTGTCGGCAAGTACCTCGTCAATTATTCCCATCAGCTCGTCAATGCTCTGCGCGTTCTGCAGGTACTCAGGGTCCAGCTTGCTGCTGTTGGTGGTATAGCGTACCACGCTTGGCGTGATGCTCATGTCACCGCCGTTCTCTGCCGTGAGCGGGGTGTAGTGTCTTATGCTTCGCACGTGCGGGTGCTCGGTCGAGAGGTGGTCGGCATAGCTTGCCATAGGCGCGACCCTGTGACAACTCAATGGTGGGCATTGCGGCATGCATATTGCTACCGTGTCGCAAAGGAACTCGGTCATCTCGCCGTTGTCATACTCGCAATAGGTCACTGCGTATACCGTGTCGTTGATGCATCTCTCAGGCATTGTCAGGGTACAGCGGTGACTGCCCTGTTTGTGCAGTTCGGGGTGTGTGCCGTACCGTTTCACATACCTCTTGGCATAGCGCTTGCCTTGAAGGTGTCTTGCGGCAGAGCTTATGCAGGTATCGGGGGTGCAGATGTGGGTGACGACGAGCAGTCCTTCGTCCTTCGGCATCTTGGGGGTGTCATAGTCGAGCGTGAAGTACCAGCAGCTGTCGCTGTGTGCGACCTTGTAGCTCTCGGGGCTCATCTGCGCCATTGCGGCGAGTGCCGTGGCAACGAGCATGGTGCTCAAAAGAAAAATACGTTTCATAAAGGTAATGGTTAGGTTTCATACCTTTATAAAACGTATATGTGGTTTGTTCTGTTCTTGTTATTGCCTTAAAGCTTCTCTATGACCTGGGGCAACATTCCAAGGGTGTCGATGATGGAGGTGGGGCTGTATCCCGGTTCTACAGGCTCATCGGCCCAGCATATCTTCTTCAGCCACACGGTGCGGCAACCGAGGGTGGCCGACGGGTAGATGTCCTTGCGGTACGAGTCGCCTATAACAACAATCTCCTGTGGCTTCATTCCAAGTGCCTCGGTTCCCAATGCGAACAGTGCAGGGTCTGGCTTGCGCAGGCCCACTACCGATGATTCCACAATCTCCTTGAAATAGCCGTTGAGGCCGAACTCCTCAAGCACCACAGGCATGTTGCCGTAGAAATTGGTCACCAGTACCATTGGGTACTGCGCCGACAGGTTTTCTACAATGGCTCGTGTCCTTGTGAGTGTGTCGGTGACCCGCTTGTAGCACCTTAGTGCGACCTCCTCTTCCTTCTCCTTATTGATTGTGGGGTTGGGTGCGTTCTCGCGCAGGTACTCGAACTGCAGTGTCATCTTCTTCAAGAGCAGTTCCTTGAACGTGTCGGTGGGCTGTATGATTGGTCTCTTGGCGAGTGTGCGCTCACCGTGTACGTATGCATCGCGGTAGGTCTCTTTCTCTGCCTGCACACCGGCTGCTACATACTCCTGCCATATCAGTTCACCCCAGTGTATGCCGTCGGTGTCTATTGTGCCACCGTAGTCGAATATGATACCTTTAATTGAACTCATAGCCCTCTTCAATCTTTTTTGTTAGTCTGTCGCAGAGGCTCTCGTGCCTGTACTGCATATAAAGGAACAGTGTCATCAGCACCACAAGTTCGAATATGAGATATATCCACAACTGGCCTATGAGCAACGCGAAGCATAGCGTTATGGCGCGTGAGTTGAAGGTAAGGATGTTGGTGTATTTCATAAGCGGCAGGCTTCCTTTGCGGAACTCCTTGCGCAGTGACTCGGGTATGTCGGTGCCGTACTTGTTGTATACGGTGCCTATGAATTTCTGGAACTTGGGCGACATCCTCTCCTGGTTCTCAACGTATGCGACGTAGAATCTGAGGAACAGTTTCCAGAAGAATGTGGTGCGCCACGATGTGTTGTCGTACTCATTCTTCTCCATTATAGAATTATGGAACTCGTTGCCGTTCTTCTCGTTGGTGAAATAGAGGTGTATGTTGCGGTAATAGTCGGAAAGCTGGCACTGTGAGCCGTGTACCCAGAATCCGCAGAACGATACAAGGATCCAGATGATTACGCCCCAGTTGTATTCGGGTGCAAACGGGATGGGCTGGAAGGTTTCGCGTGCAGCAATGGCAAAGTAGATGCAGAAGAACCAGCAGTCGCCGGCAAAGCCGTCAAGGATGCGTCCCCAGCGTGTCTTCTGTCCGGTAATGCGTGCGAGCTGTCCGTCGGTGCTGTCATAGAGGTTGGCCCACATGAGCAACAGCACTCCAAGGATGTTCCAGCGTAGGCTCTCCTGGAAAAAGCATACTCCGGCACCGATGCCAAGGAAAATTGATATTATTGTTATGACGTTGGGGTGAACGCCTCTGTTGCGGAAAAACAGCGCGCAACTGAATCCCAACGGACGGTAGAACCACATGTCAAGGAACTCCTCCGTGTCGATTGACTTTATTGACGCGCGGTACATTTTCTTGTCCTCTTCTCTCATCTTATTGTATCTTTTAAATCCATGATATGTGCGACTATCTCTTTTGCCGCCTCATTGCGTACTGCCGAGAAACTGGGGAAGTCATTGAAATCGATTATAAAGAACTCTCCTTGGGCGTTTACTATGCAGTCGCCACCGTATATGTCAATTTCAAGCGCTTCGGCGGCCTTGAAGATTGTCTTCTTGAGCTTTTCAAGGTCAAAAGGGTGGTGCTGTGCCTTGCCGTTGATGCGTTCAAGGCCGAACTTGCTCTTTTCGGGGTCGGGGTAGCAGTGGTGGAAATACCTGCGTCCCACTCCGTAGAACTTGATTATGTCACCATCTATGTGTCCGCTGTGTATGCAGGCGTCTATGCCCCTTTCCTTCATTGCGCGGAATGCCTCAACGGCCTCATGTGCGTCCTTGGCAAAGCAGACATCGTCCTTGTGGGTGCTCCATCCTTCACTGCGCTTTATCCAGGCAGGGTAGGTGAGTGGCGCGAGCCCGGTCTCGTCTGTTATTATATTGAACTGTGGTTGTGGAATACGGGCGCGCTCAAGAATCTGCATGAACCTGCTTCGTGAGCAGTTGTCTATTGCACCGGTGCTGTTGATTACCTTGATGCCTTGTTCCTCGGCCCTGCGCAGTCGCTCCAAAACCTCGGCGTTGCGCGACATGTGTAAGATGATGTCAACCTCTGTCGGCAACGCGCTGTCCTCCGTGGCGATGACCTCCGCGCTTGCAGCGCGCAGTTCATCTGTCACTTGTTCAAGTATGGCGGCATCGTTTGCCACCATATTGGGCGAGTCGGCCGCATCGCGTCTGATGGTTGCTATTCTCATACTCCGGAAATGAATCTTTCGGCCTTGTCAATATCCTCGGCGTGGTCTATGTCTATGATCTTGGTGAACGGATAGGCCTTGAGCCTCATTCCGCTGCCTACAAGACGGCGTTGGAAATTGCGCATACGCTCGATACCCTCGGCCATGCACTCTTCAAGGATGTCGAGCGCCTTTGGCGTGAGACCGTAAATTCCACCCGAAATGTAACGCGAATCCTCAGTCGGCTTGTCGCAGAATGCGGTGATGCCCAACTGGCTGTCCGTGTCAACATATAGCGGTTTTTCGTCGTCGATGTAATCGGTAACTGCCATTATGCCGTCGCCGTCGCTATCCTTGAAAGCCTTGATATATTCGGCGAACTCCTCCTCGCGGAACAGGGTGTCGACGGTGGTGAGGCAGAACTTGTCTCCACGCAGCAGATGGCTCAGCTCGTGGAGGCTGTGCATGGAGCTTGGTGTGCTCTTTACCACAATGTTTATGGGGAACAGTTTCTGTAGCTCCTCTATATGTGCAAGTGTCTTTGGCTGTTGTTCATTGACAATGATGTTGATAGAGTCGGCTCCCTGGCGTGCGAAAATCCTTACAAGGCGTTCTATCAATGGAACACCCTGTATCTCAATAAGTGGTTTTGGAGCCTTTACGCCCTCGCTTGCAAGGCGTGAGCCCTCGCCCGCAGCTATTATCGCGAACCTCATCTCTTAGTCGTTGTCGGGTAGCTGGAGGTTCAGGCGGTTGCTGTCGTCACGCTTCTCGAAGTACATCTTGCGCAGCGGGTTACGGCGTGAACCGAAATAGAGCTTGCGGTTGCGCTGTATGTCGATGGCCGCGTAGATTGCCTGGCGGAATGAGTTCTCGTCGGCCTCGCCCTTGCCGGCAATGTCAAATGCCACACCGTGCGCGGGTGAAGTGCGGATGATTCTGAGTCCTGCAGTGAAATTCACTCCGTCGTTCATGGCGAGTGTCTTCAATGGTGTGAGTCCCTGGTCGTGATACATTGCAAGGATGGCGTCGAACGATGCATACTTTCCGCTACCCATGAAGCCGTCGGATGCAAACGGGCCGTAGCAGAAGATACCACCATCGTTCATCTTGCGTATTGTAGGTGTTATAACATCTATCTCCTCCTTGCCGAGCAGGCCGTTGTCGCCTGCATGCGGGTTGAGTGAGAGTACCGCAATCTTTGGCGCATCGATGTTGAAGTCCTCCTTGAGGCTCTTGTCAAGCAGTGTAATCTTCTCCTCAAGCAACTCGGGGGTGATGGCAGACGGAATGTCGCGCAGGGCCATGTGTGATGTGGCAACCGCAACGCGCAGTTCTCCGCTGCACAACAGCATAAGTGCCTTGTCCTCGCCTCCGCAACGCTCCTGAAGGTACTCGGTGTGTCCGGGGAAGTTGAACTGCTCGCTCTGTATCGCGCTCTTGTTGATAGGTGCTGTCACGATTACATCGATGAGGCCGTTCTGACAATCCTCTACGGCTCTCTCCAGTGCCTGGAATGCCGCGGCACCGGCCTCGGGTGTGCTTGTTCCGAGCTCTATGTGTACCTCGTCGCTGTTGCAGTTGATGATGTTCAGCTTGCCGTTCTGTGCCTCCTCGGCCTTCTCAATAGTGTTGTACTGTATATCCATCTCCAACGCCTTGCGGTGGTATGCGGCCACTTTGGGTGAGCCATATACGATGGGTGTACATATATCAAACATCTCGGCATTCTCGAAGGTCTTGAAGATGATCTCGTAACCGATGCCGTTTATGTCGCCTTGTGTAATTCCGACGCGTATCTTATGCTTCTCGCTCATGACTGTATGTTGTTTTTATTTTTGGTAATAAGATAGATGTAGCCCCAGGCTTATTGCTTTTAGAATGTTCAAACTCCTTCGACCTACGGTCACCTCCTCTTTGCCAAAGAGGAGGACTTAAAAACTTAAAGTTAAGTTTTATCTATTTCTTGAATTAAAATTCAATCAAAAAAAAGACTTAGAAGCTGTTTAAATTTTATTGAAAAATCTTTTTATGTAAAAGATAAATCATTGTAAATCAGCAGGTTAATTAAGAATTTATTCATAACTTTATGAGTACCAATCAATTAAAGCTATGAGACAATACTCAACCAACC
>JAFYWE010000077.1 GCA_017558165.1 Bacteroidaceae bacterium | reverse complement strand
TTTATTATTTTTTGTAGGGCGCGTAGCGGGCTACGTAACCGAGAAAAAGAAGAAAACAGACATTTTTGAATATAAAAAACAACGAAACAGCGACTTATAGTATAAGAAAAACTTTTTTTAAAAATTTAAACAGCTTCTAAAATGTGTACGTGACCTTGCCTGCCGGGCAAGGCAAATGTAATCCACATAATAAGTATAACGTATGAAGAGAACATTCTCGTGTTTCTTGTTGGCTATTGCCACTTTATTGACCTTTACGCAATGCGATGACACTACCGGTTCCATCGGTAGCAGCATTGTGCCCGCGGGTGATGTCATAACAGCCGAGACAAAGACCTTCTATGCAAAAAGCAACACCATATTGGCCAATGATTCTATCCTTGCCAATACGAGTGATGTCTATCTGGGTATGTACACCGATGAGGAGTCGGGTGCGGTATTCAGCTCAAGCTTCGTGACACAGTTCGGCTGTACCGAGGGTTTTGAGTTTCCCGAGGAGGGTGTCATCGGCGACACAGCGTCGTATACCAAGCTCCGTCTCTATTTTGACGAGTACTTCGGAGATTCGCTCAATGCCATGACCTGCGAGGTGTATGAGCTTGAGAATACATTGCAGGAGGGTACTCCTTATTATACCAACTTCGACCCCGAGGAACTGTTCGACGAGGAGAAGAAGCCGTTGGCCGTGAAGACATTCAATGCCGTTGACTATAATGTGCATGATACAATACGCGAAGGTGATGACTATACCCGTAACGTTGAGATAATCTTGCCCAATAGCATTGGAAACAGGTTCATCAGTAAGTTCTATGAGACCGATGAGGCCGGAGAGAATGTCGGCAAGAAGTATTTCGCCAATTCCGAGGTCTTCATCAACGATGTATTCAAGGGCGTTTATGTGAAGTGCGTGCATGGCGACGGAACTGTCTTCAAGGTATACCGCGCGCGTATTGATGTCGGCTTCAAGCGCTACATCAAGAGCAGCAGCGGTGAGAAGGATTCAATCCAGGCCCTTTCTGCTCCGTTCTACTCGGGCAAGGAGGTGCTGCAGACGAACAGGTTCGACAACAACGACCTTCAGTCATTGCTCGATAAGAAGGAGTTTACATATGTAAAGACTCCGGCGGGTCTTTTCACAGAGGTGAAGTTGCCTATCTGCGAGCTTGTCGAGAATTGTGATACAATAAACTCTGCAAAGATCGTATTCACGCGTTACAACGAGGAGGCCGGTGCCTTGAATTCGGCTCACGGTACTTTGCTCATGTTGCGCAAGGCCGATATGTACAAGTTCTTCCTCAAGAACCAGTTGAGCGATGGCAAGACATCTTACCTGACATCATTCACCGGCGGAAGCAATGAGTACGTATTTTCCAACATTGCAAACCTCTTCAAGAACTGCTATAAGGAGTATATCGACAGCGGCCTGAGCCTTGCCGAGTGGGAGGCGAAGAATCCCGATTGGGACAAGGTGGTGCTGATTCCCGTTTCTACAACTGCCGATTCTAACGGCAGCGTAGTGAAGATTGTGCACGACATAAGCATTGCAAGCATGCGCTTGCGTGGCGGTACTGGGTATGAGATACCTATCGAGGTCGTGACAAGCAAGTTCAAGGAGTGATGTAGACAAGCAACGGCAATCAAATTGCCGGGCATATCTGATAAACGACGCAGGCTGTACCACGGTACAGCCTGCGTCGTTTCATTGTATGGTGTCATGTTTACCGTATGGGAGATATCTATGTGTTGTTTTGAGGATGGTTTGCGAATGGCGCTTCAATAGTATTCGGGCTGGCGTTGTTGTCCCCCTGTTTTAGGGGACGAGAGGCTTGCCTCGGAAGGGGATAGATTAAATATGTCTATTACATGATATGTCCGGCGTGATCAATCTCCTCCGTCACTGTGTGACACCTCCTCTTGGCCAAGAGGAGGACTTTAGTCCTTGAATTCAGGTTTTGACTGAATTTAAAGAGAAGAAATTAGTGCTCATCATGACAGGATTGTTTACAAAACAAATTCCCCGGCGGTCTGCGATGACCGCCGGGGAATTGATGTGCTTTTGGCTTTTCTTATTTCTGGTTCAATATCTTTGATACCTCAACCGGCAGGTATACCATTGAGTAACCGCCTGGCTCCTCCTCGTAGTATATACCTATGTTACCGTCGGGCAGGATACACATTGATGAGTATGCCGAGTCTCTGTCCGAGATCTGAACCTTTGTCCAGCCCTTTGACAGCTCTGTAGGTGTGTATGTGGCAGGGTCATCGCTCAATGTGCGGTAGAATATTGATACGCCACTGCGGCTGTTGCCTGTAGGAACTGACTGGAACAGTATGTTGCCAATGCGCAATGGCTCGCCGTTGGTGTCGTTGCTGCCGAACTTGAGGTCACCTACCTCATCGGTTGCCACAGCACCGTCCCAATAGCCCTCGGCCTTCTCGAAGTTGCTGTAGTGGAACACGTTGAAGTAGCGTCCGTAGCCCTTGCGGCTGCTAAGGAGCACACTGCCGTCGGGCAACTCCTCGCACTTAGGCTCGTTGCCGTATGGTGCGGGGCTGTCGTTGAAATCGTTGCCGAGCTCGCCGAGCAGGTTCCAGCTCTCGCCGAAATCGTCGGAGTAGAGCACATAGTTGTGGTGACGGTAGCTTGCTGTCTCAACAGCCCATACCGCGCAATAGAGGC
>JAFYWE010000076.1 GCA_017558165.1 Bacteroidaceae bacterium | reverse complement strand
GATAGCGGCACCGTTCTTGAGAACCTTCACGTCACGGATATCGTTCACGTCAATGGCATTGAGGATATTGTTGTAGAGACCCATGTGCATGGACTCGTTACCCTCCTGCATATCCCAGATGACACCGTCAATTACAACCAGAGGCTGTGTGTTGGCGTTCAGTGAGTTGATACCACGGATGAACATGACATTACCCATACCTGGAGTACCTGAACGTGTGATAGAACGGACATCGGCACCGAGCTTGCTCTGGATGTCAGCGTCTACAGAGAGAGCCCAAGAGTCCTCATCCTCGAAGCCACGCTCGGCATTGACAACGATATCCTTGTTGTAGTTACCGGCGAACTTGTCAGAGTAGAGACGTACGTTGATGATGTCCCTGTTACCTACGGCCTTCTGCACAAGGAGGAACTCGTCGGTAGAGAAGTTCAACAGAGTCACATATGACGGGATGCTGAGCTTGTAACGACCCTCGGCATCGGTCATTGCAGTGATTCTCTTATGACCGGTAGCCTGCACGCGTACACCGGGCATAGGAGTGTTTGTAGCAGCATCGTATACTGTACCGGTAATAGTGCGCAACTCATTTGTCGCAGCCACCTCGACCCTTACAGAATCCTTTGCTACGTAGTCGCCAGAAATTGACTCTGACGCGTGGACTGCCGATGGCATCAACATTGCAAGTGCCACCGATAATTGCATAATTTGTCGCATATACATAGTAAATTTCATTTTTATCATTATTCTACAGGATCTTCAACCGGGATAAAGAGGATCGCGTCAAGACGGATTGAACGGTCATAAGTCTTGGTGCTACCGTCAGACTTAACCTCAAGGGTAACGCCATAATCAGTCTCTTTATTGGTCTTGTAATACTCGCAATAAGGGATTGTAATAACTGAACGGGAACCGTCCTTCTCTGTCAGGAATACAGTATCGACACGGGTAGGATCGTTGTGGACATCCTTGTGGTTGGCAAGAGTCACAGTGTTTGAACCTGTTGCCTGTGTAATCTTTACCTGCATCTCATGTGCCTTGAGATCCTCAGGAGCAATGTCAGCATTGACAATGTTCTTTGGAACAACGATAAGTGCTACATTGTAGCTTGCTGAGAGCAAGTCAGGAATCTTGTAGCGTACTGTAGATGCAGCCTTGTCTGAATAAAGCTCATAGTAACGGTTGCCCGAAATCTTGACACCAAGGAATGCAGAGTCCTTGTTGATCTGAGTCTTTGAAGCTGACTGGACATATTCAGTACCACCGGCAATATAGATGTTCATGTTATCATCCTCGGCCTCGAGCTTGATTGTATCGTGCCACAGGTCGAACATTGTATATGGAGACTTGTCAATGATCTTGAATGTACCGTTTGAAAGCTCCTTCTCGAAGATGACGCTCTTCTCGAGATCATCCTTGTGGAACTCTACACGCTCGCCGTTTCTGTCACCACCCTTCCATTGTGGCTTTACTGAGTCTGGGCTATCCACGTACTTCTGCTCGTACTTGCTGTATGTCATGTACTTGATGAGGTTCAGACGTGCATATGAGTGACGCATTGAGTCACGCATCTCGGCTGTCATCGATGTAGGGTTGGTAATCTTCGTATTGAAGTTGAAGTGCTTGTCAGATACCTTGAGCATCTCTTCCCAAACCTCGTTTGTAGGAACGTATACGGTGTATACAGAGTCCTCGCTGTTGAGGAGACCTACACCGTTCCATGAAGTGAGGAACTTGTTCCTTGTCACGAACACAGAGTCAAGGTATGTCTGCTGACCGTCCTTGATGGGGCCGATGATACTCTGGCTCTCAGAGAACTCTGTCTCGTCGAACGCATAGAGGAAGTTTGCAACAGAATCTACACGTGAGTCAACACCGAGGTACTCCCAGATGTTGTACTTATACTCGGCTGGAGCGGCAATCTTGTGGAGGACACCGTTCTTTACCAAGATATTAGGCTCAGAGATTTCCTTACCGTCGAATGTATAGCCGTTCACGTGGTCGCCGGCAAATACGGCTACCTTCTCATTGAGAAGAAGGATCTTGTTATCCTCCTCGAGCTTACCGTTGGCACCCTTGCGGTGGTTTGCGATATGAGCCTGCACGAAGCGCTCAAATACATTGTCGCGTGTAGAATCTACCGCAGCCTCAGCAATGAGAGAATCCTTGTTGAATGTTCCGTTCACGGGAGCCCAAAGGGTATAGACTCTTGTCTTGTTGAAGAGAGAGTCGGCACAGTGAGCACCGCAAGCGTTGAGAACAGCCATGAAGTCGGTCAATTCTGAATCAGAACTGATGACCTCGAACATTGTCTTGTCGGCATTTGGGAACTCAGGGGTTACCTTCAGGCCCTCTGAATCGTCGCATGATGAGGCAAGGAACATAGCCCCGAACAACATTGCGCCGGCAAGAATCTTATGCTTAAAAATTGTATTCATATAAAATAAGTTTTATTCTTTTATTAATGGGTCACTGCAGCTTCATCGCCACCTGTCTGTCACACGCTGTAGTGACCTCTGATAAAATTCTTTACTGCAATCAATTCAACTCTACTGATTCGTCCTCCCTCTCATATGCAGGGTTCTGGACCAGCTTGTCGTTGAAGCGCAACTCATCATAGTGGATTGGGAAGAAGAGTGCATCGATGGTTGACATCTTACTCTTGACCACGCTTGCCTGGCTCTCGAGCTTGTCGGCAACGAACTTGATGTTGTTTGTACTCTTCTCACGCAATGCCTTGCGCACGAGGTCGTACCAACGCTTGCCCTCGAATGTGAGCTCAAGAAGACGCTCCTTGAGGATGAGCTCAAGTGCACCCTCACGTGACTGGAATGCAGACTGGCTGAGAGGCTTCTTGATGGCTGTGGTATCCATACGTGAACGTGTGTTGATTGCATTGACGATGTCGTATGCCTTGTTGAAGTCCTCGGTGCCTGCAGAAGCACGTGCAACCATAGCCTCGGCCATCATGAGCATGACGTCGGTCTGGCGGTAAACGATCCAGTTGGCATCGAACTCATCAGACTTGCGGTAATCCTTGGCTGGAGAAGTCTTTGCAGTGTACTTTGCAACGATGATATCGTTCTTCTCGTCAGAGCTTGTGCCTGAAGATGTTGAACCTGATGTCAGTGACTTCACGTTTGTAAATGAATATGCACGGAGGTCATCCACCTCGTAGTTCTTGCTTGCGAATGTAGCAGGAACCACAAGGGTACCTGTCTTACCCTCGGTACCGTACATTGAAGCGATACCACGGAAGCTACCGTTTGTAGCATTGTCACCCTGAACCTGGAACTCGAAGATTGACTCACGGGAGTTCTTAGTACCGAAGATGTCGTCATATACGGTACTCTTCTTTCTATCCTGAAGATCCTCTGCCTCACCCTGGTTCTGCAACAGGTTGTAAGCGTACTTTGTCTTGTCACCCTTACCGCCCTTGTTCTCCTCGTACAGACGATCCATGTTGTCAAGGATTGTCTGGCAATCCTGAACGCAGTCGTCATAGTACTTCTGGATGTTCTCGGCCAGAGCCAACTCGCTCTCACCCTCGTAGTATGTAGCGAAGGCTGCACGCCAGAGGTTCACATCGGCCTTGATGGCAAGAACGGCATTCTCTGTGATACGGCCACAGTTCTCGGCATCTGTAGAGTAGTTTCCTGACTTCATGACAAGACCCTGTGCCTTCTCAAGGTCGGCCATGATCTCATTGAGTGCCTGCAATGGGTGTACCTGTGGGTACTCTGGCATCTCATAGTCATCAAGGACGGCAACACGTGCCATAGGGATATCACGGAAAGTACGTACGAGGTAGAAGTGAGCCAACGCACGCAGGGCGTACATCTCGCCAAGCACTACCTCAAGGTCACCCTCGGTAAAGTCCGGGTCACGGTCCACAACCATAGGAGCACGCTCAATCACGAGATTGGCTGTCTGGATTGCAGAATAGTATATTGACCAGTTACAGTAAGGATTCTCGTCAAGGATGTTAGCCTCTACGATGTACTTGATATCCTTTGTGTTGTTTGCAGGGAAAGTAAGGTTATCGGCACGCAACTCACCCCATATGATTGCCTTTGATACAGCATCAGTACCGAAAAGCTTCAGGTACGCTGTAGCAAGGATACCGTTGACGTCATCCTTTGTCTGCCAATAATGCTCCTCGGTGATGACAGAGGGCGGGATAATTGTCAGATAGTCTGAACACGAACTCATCAGGGTACCGCACATCACGGCTGCCGCAACGACAAGTTTATTATATATATTGAATATTCTTTTCATAATCATCTACTTTTAGAAACCTACAGAAAGTGAAACTGTATATGAGCGTGAACGCGGAGTCTTAGAGCCGTCATAAGCAATACCACCTCCACCAGCAGCAACCTCAGGATCGAGACCGGTATACTTGGTCCAGAAACATACGTTGTCTGCAGAAGCATAGAGATTGAGGCTCTTCAGACCCATCTTCTTGATCCACTCTGGCTCGAAAGAGTAAGAGAGCTGGACATAAGAGAGACGGATGTAAGATGCGTCCTCAACATAACGGTCGCTACCGAGGTAGTTGTATGAGTTAGAGCTACCGTACATGGCACGTGGAATCTCGGTGATATCACCCTCCTTGCGCCAGCGCCAGTTAACGGCCTTACTCTGGTTGTTGAATGTAGCCATGTTCTCATATGCCATACGCGCGCTGTTCACAACGTCTACGTCGTAACGATATGTGAAGTTGGTACGGAGAGTCCACTTCTTGTAACGGAATGTGAGACCGAAACCACCCTGTGCCTTTGGATTAGAGTTACCCAGGTAAACGATATCGAGCTGGTTGATTGTACCGTCATGGTTAACGTCCTCATAGATGGCATCACCACCACGGAACTCATATCCACCGAAGGTTGTCAACTCCTCGTTGTCGAAGAAGAGGGCAATCTTCTTTGGAGTACCGTCGGCGTTGAATACCACGTTACCCTCTGAGTCGCGTACGATAGGACAGGTACCGTTGCGGCCTGCAGCCTCCTCGGCAAGAGCCTTCTCCCAGTTCTTGTAGCTGTAGCGGTAAACGCCCTTGTAACGGAAACCGTAGATAGAACCGCCAGGATTACCGATCTGTACACGTGAGAGATATGTCTCGTTTGATGGAGCATCGTACTTACCGTTACGCTTCTCGAGGTAAGCCTCCTCAAGCTCAAGGATCTCGTTGTAGTTCTTACCTACGTTGAAGTTGAATGACACCGAGAAGTCCTTGGCAAGCTTCATGTTGTTGAGGCTGAAGTTGAGCTCCCAACCCTGGTTGCGCATAGAACCTGAGTTCTTGTATGCAAGTGATGAGTATCCTGTTGGAGAAGGAATGGTATAGCTTGATACAAGCTGGTCCTTTGTAGTACGGTTATAGTAGTTGAACGCACCGGAGAGCTTTCCGCCGAAGAAACCGAAGTCAGAACCGATGTTCCACTCGTTAGTGCGCTGACTGCGGAGGTCAGTCAGACGGATACCGTCCATCTGGAACGCAGCCATACCGAGGTAAGCAAGGTTATTGTATGAAGAGTAGCTGTTGTATGTCTTGTTCTCGCCTGGTGCAGAACCGTTCAAACCCCAACCCGGACGGATTGACAACATGCTCACATACTTGCGTGCCCACTCCATCCAATCCTCATCGATGATGTTCCAACGGGCAGATACTGAAGGATAGGCAGCCCATCTGCGGTCATCACCCAAAGTTGTGAGACCCTCACCACGAATGGCAAGACGCAAGGCATACTTTGACTTGTAAGAGTAGTGGGCATCCCATGCGAAGCTGATGTTACGGTTCTCCCACTTGCTTGAGCTGGCACCGCTGAGCTTTGAGCCTACAGTTGTGCTGCTGATGTTACCGGTAGGAAGACCTACGGCTGTAGAGCTCTGTGAGTTACCGCTACCTGTTCTCAACTCGAACTGACCGTTCATTGTAAGATAGTGGTCAGAGCTGCCGAGATATGGAGTGAAGATGAACTGGTGACGTGTAGTGAAGTAAAGGCTCTTACCGTCATTAGACTGTGAGTTGTTCTTTACATCGGCATCCCAGTTACCCATAGAAAGTGCAGATGGTGTGTATACTGTACCTGCAGATGTTGCGGCACTGAGGTTAACCATACCACGGTACTTCAACTGTGTCTCATTGTCCTCAAGACCCAGGAGGTTGTACTCGAATGTGATCTGCGGGCTGATGTTGTAGTTCTCGGTATGATACTGTGCGATATCACCGACCGCGATAGGGTTCTTCTGGCCGTTGAGTGAGCTCTGGAGCGTATTAGCGCCTTCGCCGTAATTGAGCATCGCATAGTAGTCATCGGTGTTGTTACCATAGATGTCCTGCTTGTAGATACTCATGTTAGGCATCATCCTCTGCGCCATGCTGAGAAGGTCGTCGGTATTTCTTCTCTGTGTTGTATATGTGAAAGAGAAGTCGGCGATAACCTTGATGCGCTGTGATACATAGTAGTCAAGGGCAAGACGGCTGGTGAAACGCTGGAGATACTGACCGATCACCTGACCTGTCTCATTGCTGTAACCGCCAGAGATACGGAAGGCAGCCTTCTCACCACCACCCGAGAGGTTGAGGTTGTAGTCATTGCTGTAACCGTGCTTTGATACTGCATTCACCCAATCGGTGTTGTTGTTATAGTTCTCGTACTCGGGGAATGTCTTGTCATAGTTCAACTCAGGAACTACAACGGCACTCTGGTCCTTGTTGAAGAGAGCCTGCTTGATGAGCATGGTGTAGTCGTCACCGTTGAGGAGGTTGATACCATTAGGTGTCCACTTGTCCTTGAACTTGTAAGAGAAGTTCACGCGTGTAGGACCACGCTTACCACGTCTTGTCTTGATCTTGATGACACCGTTTGCACCCTGAGAACCGTAAACGGCACAAGATGCGGCATCCTTCAATACCTCGATCTCGGCGATATCCTCTGTGTTGACCATGAGGAGGTCGGCAAAGGTCTCCTCTGTAGCGGTCTCAAGGTTCAATGAGCTGAGGTCAACGGTAAGGATGTTGTCGTCAACGACGATAAGCGGAGTACCGCTACCACCGGCTGTGTCATCAAGCACAGAGTTACCACGGAGGCGCATCTGTGTACCTGAACCGACGTCACCAGAGTTGAACACGACGTCAAGACCGGCGATCTGACCCTGGAGGGCCTGGTCGACAGAGGTAAATGAGAGACCCTCCATGTCGTCCATAGAGATCTTCTGTGTAGCGTGGGTCATCTCACGCTCAAGGATGTCAAGACCATTTGAACGCTGGACAGCCTTCGCAACGATCTGAACCTCTTCAAGTACGTTGTCCTCGACCATCTTCACGTTGAAGACGGTGCGGCTACCGATAGGGAGACGCTGTGTCTTGTAACCGATATAAGTGATCTCGAGCTCATTGGCTGTACTCTTTACCACCATTGAGAAGTTACCCTCAAAATCGGTTGAACTGTGACTGATGATACGGTCACTCTTATCACGCTCGGTAATGTTAACCATAATCAGTGGTCCTTCGGCATCACTGGTTATAGTACCCGAGATTCTCGCACCCTTTTGTGCAAACAGCGAACTGCTCAATGAGCAGAAAAGCACGAGTAGCAATAAATTCTTTATTTTTATCATGGCTGATTGTGTTTATTCTACATCACTATTAATTCTCAGGCTCGGCTGAAACCTCAACAAGGATTCTATTGATTTCCTGGCCATTGTTGTCAACCTGTATCATGTATTCGTTGCCATCCTCAGCGACCACTGTATCATACTGTGCAGTGAGGTTGTCGTCCTCGTCCTTCACAAGCTTTACGCGCACACCCTCGTTGTTGATGAGGACCTTGTTCTCGTCAACATAAACGAGCTGCTCACGTGTGATGGCGCTATACGCCTCGTCTGAAGACTCGAGTGGAGACATGAGGTATGCAAGGCGCATCATCTTCTCGGTACCGTCAAGGGCTGTCATCTCATACTCGCCGACGTTGGCAACGAGGTAAGACTTCTCACCCTCATCTGTTGCAACCGGCATAAGGTCAACGAGCTCACCATCGGCTGAGTAGCGACGGTAACGACCGTCGTAACCGAAGAGACCCTCATTGAGAAGAGCGCGGTCGATTGGCTGGATTACAGAGAATGAAGATGTAGCAATGTTAGGATTGTTCTTTCCAGAGTACTCGATGTCACGTGACATCAAGTTCCATGTCTTGCCCTCCTCGCCGGTCTTGAGGATCTTGGCTACGTTACCCATCTGGTCCTCGACAACGACTGTGCTGTTGTCATCGGCATTTCTTACGATGGTCTCGTAGAAACGGCCTGTCTTGGCATTGATTACTGCTGTAGCGAAGCTTGCCTCAGTATATCTGCCACCGGCAGGTGAAGGAATAGAGAACGGTACATTGTCAACATATACCGAGTTATCCTGGAAGTGATAACGCAGGAAGTTGTTGAGAAGACGCATCATGGCCGCAGCCTTTGCAGGGTTCTCGTTTACAGTGTTGCCAAGATCGTCCCAAGTTGGAAGACCGTTAGCAATCTGCTCCTTGATAGCCTCATTTGAAGGTACATACACTGTGTAGTGGAATGTATTGAAGAATGGCACAAGGTTAACCAACTTACCGTCTGATGAAGAATAGAAGATTGAGTAGAGACGCATTGAGTCGTTCTTGATGGCATTGGTCTTTGCCTCTGGGAACATGATTGTCATTGTCGTCTCGAGTGAGTCCGGCATACAGAGCTCAAAGAACTCGTGGAAGATATCACCCTCCTCGGCTGAATTTGCCAAGAGGTTTGTATATACGGACTTTGTAGGAGGTGTAGGGATTGCAGATGCCTTACGCATTGGTGAGACATCACCGTAAGGAACAGTACAGTATGCGTAACCGTTCTCCTGCTCATGCAATGAAGCTACAGTGATTGCAGTACCGTTCTCGATCTGCTCACCACCATAGAACTTGATGGCGTCAGGATCGCTGGTATCGACCTTCATTGTACCATAGCCCTTAGACTGATAGTACTTTCTTGGGTTCAAGGTACCGTCAGGGAGGATGATACCGTCACCTGCATCGTGAACGATGATAAGGTACTCCATGATGTCGGTCATACGGTTCTTCATGAATGCATTGCTACCGAATGTACCACCCATAGCAGCAGTAACGGTCACAGCGTTCATGTCGGTCAATGTATCTGTAATCTCGTATGTAGCAGGATTGAACTTGTACTTCTCGGCCCACAGCTCATCTGACTTACCGTTACCCTTTGGACGCAGCTTGTCATAGCGGAATGCGTATACGGTAGGCTCGGCTGTAGAGAATGTCATAGGATCGTGGTATACGAAGTACTCGTTGTCAGGAACGATGAGGCTATACTCGGCATCCATTGCCTTGAGATAGTAGTCATAACGCAACTCGTCGATACAGAGATATGTGAGCTTCATGTTCTCATATACTGTTGTAGGAGCTGAAACGGCGCGGTAGTCGGCTGGACCGAATACATTATTCAATATATATATGACACCGTTGTTTGCAATGACGCTCTCGTCAATATGCTTCTCCTCGAGACCCATCTCGTCATGTGCATCATCCTTTACCTTATCGAACTTGCTTGGAACGCAATCCTTGAAAGATCTCTGCATAAGGTTGTTGAGCAATGAAGCGATGTTCTTGTCAGGAATTGAATCCACAGCCTGGATAAGGCTCTCCATGTCAACGATCTCAACGCTTGGAGCGAACTTCTCTACAAGGAAGGCACCTGTACCCTCTGTAAAGTAGTGGAGGAATGCCTCATCCTTTGGTACGAGCATCGCTGCCATATCGCCCTGCGAACCGAATGCGTTTGATCCCGGATCGTATGGAAGAACCTGAGGACTGATACCCTTTGAAGTAAGGAGAGTATAGTTCTCGAACTCACTTGTACAGAAATAATGCAGACGGAAGATACTGTCGTTTGTCTTGTGATAAGCCTGGTACTCTGCAGTAAGGGCTGCGTCGTATACAGGGATACAGAAACGGTCAAGCATGCGGCTGAACAATCTTGTATCCTCGCGCAGGCGCAACTCCTCGGCCATGTTTGATGGAGCAAGAAGCACATCGTCAAGACGATAGATGTAACCGTTCTTACATGTAATTGTCATGGTATCATCAGAGTAACCGTCTGTCGAGATACCGCTGGCAACCAGCTTCTTGTCAAAGACAAGAGCCTCATCATCGGTAAAAGTCTTTGTCTGGACACCGTCCTTCTTGAAGAGGAACTCGATATCGGAAGCCTTGATATTCTGATTCTTGAGGTAGTCATGGAGGAAGTGTACCATCATTGGAGCGGTACCGTCCTTTGCAATGCGGAGAGAAGCATCTCTCTCTACACCACGGAGGGCATCCCAATACTGGTTGAATGCAGGCATCTCCTCGCCTTTCACGAGAGCGACACTGTCAATGACTGAGAAAGATGTTGTACGGCGAAGTACAAGACCCTCATCCTCATCCTTAGGACCACTGCTTGAAAGCATATCAAGCAGGAGCGCATTGTCAAGCATAGAGCTGTAGAACAGATACTTCATCTGTGTCCTGCTCATCTCGCTGACACTTGTAACACCCCATGGGTTGTTCTCATAGAACCTCTCGAATGCAGCGTCATCCGCCACAAAAAGAGTCTTACTACCTGTGTGAGCAAGCGTCTCCTTCTCACCCAAACTGTCGATAAGCTCAACGAAGTTCGCGTAAGTGTGACCGGGAGAACCGGTCTTGAGGAAATCGTAAATGCTTGCGCCCAACCATGCCGGTTCAATGTCGTCATATGGATATTCATCCTCACACGACTGGAACGAACCGCCAACAAGAAGCATAGACATCGCCACCAACGACGCCTTGCCGAATTTACTTAAACGGTGCTTAAACATAAGTACAAAAATTATTAATTATTATTTTTTTATTTTTTTAAACATCTCACGCCAAGACACAATACACCCTTGGCAATGTGCAAAAATAAGACTTTTAAATAAATATTTGCACAAAACACCTTTTTTTTTCACACGGGAGGCCATTTTTTTACTTGTATATAAAAAAATCACCTCTTCTTCGGTTGCAGGCAACCAAAAAAGAGGCAAAACGGCTTTTTAATTTATTTAACAGTCAAATGTTAAAATTCACTTTATGTTTTGCTCATATTTAACACTGACAGACTCGCCTTTAATGATTTCGGCAAACTCCTGAGGGGTAAACCTCACGGGCTCTACCATGAATTCCGGAACATTGTATGAACGGTCAAAGAACTCGTAATGCCTGGTGTGTTCCTGAGGCAAGGCAAAAGCCTTGTCACTCGTACCGTCCTCATTTACATGGGCTATGAACAGACGGCTGTAGTTACCGTCGAGACGGCGGCTGGCGAAGAGCACCCAGCGGCCGTTGCTGCTCCATGAGTGATAACTCTCGGCATACGGCGAGTTGGCCTTCTCAAGCGGCCAATGACGGCCGTTCTCAAGACTTACAAGGTAGAGATCGGCATCCTTATGCCATATATGGAAACAGCCGTACTCGCCAAGAGCACACAGCAGGTACTTGCCGTCGGGAGATATTCGAGGGAAGGTCGCGCTCTTGCCCAGAGCCGAAGCCTCGAACACCATCTCGGGCTCACCGAAGAGACCCGTCTCGGGATCCCATGAACGACGCACGATATCATATTTTATACCCTTATAGTCCTCGATGAGTTGCTGAACGCGGCTCTTCACAGGATCCTTGCACTTGATTTTAGCAACGCCATAATAGAGGCTCTTGCCATCGGGCGACCATGTAGGGAACACCTCAAGGTCATTGGGGTCATACGCCACGCGAGTAACGGCCTCCTTTACAGGATCGTACACGATGATATCGCTCAGGGTATCCTGTACCTCAACCTTGTTGGAGTGCCTTGTATGGAATACCTGTCCTGTGGTATTCACCGAGTAAGCGACGACATCGTACTTGGGATTGAACGCAGGATACACACCGGCCGAGATTGTAGAATCGGTCTTCAGATTCACCTTCTTGACCTCACCGTCGTGCACGAAAATGGTTCCGCCCTTGTACTGGCGCACGTGGAACTGCATGTTGTCGGTCTTGTAGTTCTTGTAGGCATGGCAGTTGATGCACTGTCCCTGAGGCTCGGAGCTTACGAGCATATTGCTGTAGATTACCTCCTCGTCGTAGTTGGTAAGGTCGCGCTGGTTGATGGTCAGTTTCTCGTACGCAACATACGACGGCGGGATAAGTCGGTACGATATGTAACGGTCAATCTCATCCTCCGAGACATATATCTCAAAAGGCGCATATCTGTTCCAACCACCCTCAACGACAGCATAGACCTCGACATTGATTGCACCACCCTTTGCGGCCGCAAGCAGCACCTGCCAGTCGGCAATTGAAGGAGTGACCTCATTACCACCCGCAACAACCTCCACATCACCGGCCGAGAGCCTTGTCACGAACTCTTCGGCCTCGACATCAATACGGAAAGCCAGCGGAGCGATGTTGCAAGGTACCGTCACGTTGGTGTAATCGGGGAAAATCACGGGCAAGGCATCCACCGTATCATACTGCGCGGGAACCTCGGGCGAACATGAGGCCAACAGCATTAATGGCAATGCAAGAATATACCTTATCAGCTTTTTCATCTGTAAAACATTGTTTAGTAAGTCATTATCTTCTTTACAAAGAAATAATAGTAGTAATAGGTGTTGCCGAACTCCTTCTTCAGCAACGCGGCAATCACAGCATTGAGCCTGTCCTCGCTTATATGCGGATACATCTTACGGAGCTCGTCCCTTGTCCTTGCCACGCTGTTCTGGAATTTCATGAAGTTGGCCTCTACCCCACCGGGCGCACGGTTGATGAATGCATTGAGGAACTCCTCGCCAACCTGCACGGTCTTGCCCTTGTCAAGGGCGAGGAACAGCAGCACAGCCTCCTGATAGTGACGGGGGAGCTGCTTTACCGAGCCGGGGTTCTTCATGTCGACACCCTTGATATGGTTGTTGACATAGAGGTTGAGCAGCGCGAAGAAACGCTTGGAATCCTTCTTGATGAGCGACATCACCAACGAGGCCTCCACAAATTCCGGAGTCGCGTTCTTTTTCAGACCCAACGACTCGTTGAAAGCACCATTGTCGGATGCCGATAACGCATCGGCCAGAGAGAGCATATACACCTCCTGGGCCTGCTCGTTCGTGCCGTTGGCATCAATGGCATCCATTACATATTTCTCGACCACGTCATCCACGCTCAACAGGTCGTTATAGCAAGCGAACTGCAGGGGGAAAGCGAATGACTTTTCCTTGGCAATCAGAGAAGGATCCTTGACAAAAGTCTCCATCTCCTTTGCCCAAGCACGATGGAAGAGGGTCTTCTTGAGTATATTCACATACCTTGACGCGAGCTTGTATTCACCCGAGAGCAGCATCGAACGCACTGCATTCTTGAGATACTCGTGTCTCCAGCCATACTCCACGGCGTTCTCCATACACCAGCGGTAACAGTAGTTGAACCTGCCCAAATGATAGTATACGAGGGAACCGTCGGTATGAGTCATATGCACCGACAATGGCGAGAGGGGTAACACACCGCCATCGGGGTATGCGAACATCTCATTACCTGCACGCCCGAGCTTCAACAGGGCAAGATTCTTGTTGAGGACAACCTGACGGGTAGGCTCATGGCACTCCTTTGCATAGTCAGCAACAGCCCTCCAGTCCTCGTTCCATATTGCGATATTCTGTTTGTTCTCGACGCGGAAATTATTGTCACCAAACCAGTAACGCACGCCAAAGACTACGGCACCGACCATCACGACCGCTACAGCCACACGCGCCACTTTTTCAGGGACTGCAGCCTTGCCACGGAGAGCCAGAGAAACTACAAAGCCCACAACCGACAGCAACAAAAGCACGAAAGGCGCCCAATAGAGATGTATGCCGTGCCAGAAAGAGCTGCCCACATACTCGACCTTCTCGACCATAGCCGCCTTCCATTGCGACACGGGGACTCCTGTCATATATACATTCTCAAGCGCGACGGTATTGTAGCACAATTCATAATAGAGCCTTGGAACAATACCTACAAGCAACAATGCGACCAGCAATGCCACGACCGATGGAACAACAGGCTTCTTGCCCTGTACGGAGAGCGCAATGCCCATCAAAGCCATAAGCAATGCCGATACAAGCGCATAGACACCCAACAACGGATACCCTGCAACCACCCACACGCAAAGAAGCGCGACGCGCGCGACCGCACCAAGATGTTTATACGCCAGCATTGCCGACAGCGAGAGAATAGTCGCCAACAGTGCCATATACCAATAGCCTGGCATCTTCAGGTAGAATATCCAGTAACCGAGCTGGGTGTTTGAGGCAAGCAGGGCCACCACCGGCAGCAGCGCCAGCAGAGTATACTTGCCCTGCACGTCAAAGACCTTGCGCACAAGGGCATACACTGCATAGAGCAACAGCACATATATGGTTGCTCCGAGCAACGGATAGTGGAAGAACTGCACCAGAAAGCAGCCGGCCAACGACAGCGCACCCGCAGGCACAGAGAGTATCGAGTCATAGAATGTAGTGTCGAAGACAAAAAGCGACAGGGACTCGACACGTCTCAAGAGCGATGATTCGCAGAAGCCGAGCAGCGCCCATACGGCAATGAAGAAGAGTATAGCCACCACCTTCTGCCATCGGGCAGTATCGGCAGTCAGTTGAGAGAGCAAGGAAACCCTTGAGTCACTCTTTAGAGCATCGGCAGCCGCAGCCTCACCGGCAACAGGTGCAGACACCTTTTTTGTGGTTTTTCCCATAATTGTATTCTTGTATTTCTTATTCGGCATCTTACACGAAAAGACGGTCCTTTGCACGTGCAAGCATATAATGGTCAAGGACAACCAGAGCCGCCATTGCCTCTACCACGGGCACCGCGCGCGGTACCACGCAGGGGTCGTGACGTCCTTTGGCAAGCAAGGTCGTTCCCTCGCCGTCCCTGGTGACGGTCTCCTGTTCCTTGAGTAAGGTAGCTACAGGCTTGAACGCCACACGGAAAAAGATATCATTGCCGTTGGATATTCCGCCCTGAATGCCACCGCTGTTGTTGCTCCTTGTAGCTATGGAGCCGTTATTGTTGTAGAAGATATCGTTCTGCTGTGAACCGCGGCCGTATGCTGCGGCAAAACCGTTGCCGTAGTCAAAACCCTTGGCCGCGTTGATTGTCAGCATGGCGTGCGCCAATGACGAGGAGAGTTTGTCATACAGAGGCTCGCCAAGACCGACAGGAACACCCTTGACGACACAGCTGACAACACCGCCAACGGTATCGCCGTCACGTTTGACGTCAAGGATGAGTTGCTCCATCTCGCGCGCCTTGCCGGCATCGGGGCAACGCACCACGTTTGTCTCGGCAAAGGAGAGATCGTACTGCGAATAGTCACCCTCAAGCACTATACCGCCGACCTGCGAGGTATACGCCTGCACCGAGATGCCCAACTGACTGAGCGCCAGCTTTGCAAGCGCACCGGCACATACACGCACGGCTGTCTCGCGCGCCGACGAGCGGCCACCACCACGATGGTCGCGCACACCGTACTTGCGGTCGTACACATAATCGGCATGCGATGGCCTGAAGACCTCGCGCATATTGTCGTAGTCCTTGCTGTGGTTGTTACTGTTCTCGATGACAAAGGCTATGGGTGTACCCGTAGAGCGGCCCTCGAAGATACCGGAGAGGAAACGCACCTCATCCTGCTCGTTACGTTGGGTTGTTATCGCGCTCTGTCCGGGACGGCGCCTCTGCATCTCACTACGTATAAAACCCTCATCGATGACTACCCCGGCAGGGAAGCCATCGACAACACCTCCAATAGCCACACCATGTGACTCACCGAAGGTAGTAAGGCGAAGCAGTTGTCCGAAACTGTTCATATCCTATTCTGCGGTCGCAGGAATCAATGGTTGCAACCGCCCTCGCAACCACCGTCACCACAGCCGCTGCAACCGCCGCTACAGCCACCGCCACAGCTGCATGAAGCCTTCAAGGAGTCGTAGAACTTCTTGAGTTCGGCCTCCTTGGCAGGGCGTGACTCGATTACATTACCCACGAACTGCAGATCACAGCCTGCGAGAGGATGGTTGAAATCCATGACAACCTTTACAGGAGTTACCTCCTTGACGGTTCCGAGGATAGGCGAGCCGTCGGCACGCATCATCTCCACGACGTTGCCCGCGTAGATGTGGGCAGAGTCGAACTTGCCGTCAATGGTGAACACCTCGCGGTCGAAATCCTGCACGTGGTCAGGGTCGTACTCACCGTAGGCATCGGCAAACGGGATAGTGAAATCAAAGTTGTCACCCTTCTACAGGTCCTTGAGGTTCTCCTCGAATGAATCGAGTGTATAACCTACACCTGTCAGGAAGCCGAAAGGCTGCTCACGGGTTGTCTTCTCTACCTCCTCGCACTCACCGTTACGGTGTGAATAAAGTGTATATGCAACACGCATATATTTGTTTGTAATCTCCATAGTATTTCTGTTTTTATCTGTTTTGCCTTATTGTTTGCATGACAATGTCATCGGCGGGAACCACATGACCGCGACAACCGCCTTGGCAATAGCCACAATATGTTGCAAAGATATAAATTGTTCCCAAATAACGTGAATGACAGATGAAAAAATTGACATCGGGCACATTATTAATGAAGAAATCCGGCCGGATATGGAAAAAAATATATAAAAGTTCATTTCTTTGTTACAATTTGTTATCTTCGCACAATTAACCGATATTTTAACATTTTACATCATATGAGATTCAATGCAATAAAAGGTCTGTTCCTTACTATGGCAACAACAGTTCTGTTCGCATGCGGTGCCTCTACCGGCAACAAGAGCGAAGCAAAGACAACAGAGAAAGAGGAGACAAGTTTCGTAACCACCGACGGCACAAAGTTCATCAAGGACGGCAAGCCATACCACTACATAGGCACCAACCTGTGGTATGCGAGCGTGCTTGCATCTACCGGTGAGGGCGGTAACAGGGAGCGTTTCTGCAAGGAGCTCGACATCCTCAAGGAGATTGGCGTGAACAACCTCCGTATCCTGTCGGGCCCAGACGCGGGCAGCGACCTCGCGAACCCCGCGAAACCATACCTGCAGACTGCACCGGGCGTGCTCAATGACACCATACTGCAGGGACTCGACTTTGTGTTGGCCGAGCTCGAGAAGCGCGACATGACAGCCGTGATATACCTTAACAACGCATGGGACTGGAGCGGTGGCTTCGGTTTCTACCTGAAGGAGTGCGGATATGGCGACTCGCCCAACACCCTTGAGGATGGCGGATATGACCGTTACGTAGAGTACTGCGCGAACTTCGCACGTGAGCCAAAGGCCATTGAGATGTACCGCGACTACGTGAAGACCATCGTGTCACGCAAGAACAGCATTACCGGCCGCGACTACAAGGACGAGCCTGCAATCATGGCATGGCAGCTGTGCAACGAGCCACGTCCGTTCGCAAAGGACAACAAGGAGGCTTTCGAGAAGTGGACTCTTGAGGCTGCGGCACTCATAAAGAGCATTGACCCCAACCACCTTGTATCGACAGGAAGCGAGGGCTACATAGGTTGCGAGGTTGATGCAGAGCTCTGTGAGCGCATCCACGCCGACAAGAACATTGACTACCTCACCATCCACATATGGCCTGTGAACTGGGGCTGGGCTCCACGCTCTAACCCTGACAGCGGTATCGATAACGCCTGCAAAAGAAGCGGCCAGTACATCGATGACCACATTGTGATGGCAGGCAAGATAAACAAGCCTCTCGTGATTGAGGAGTTCGGTTATTCACGCCAGGGTAATGTAAGCGGCACAGACATCCCTACCGACAGCCGCGACATATTCTACGCGTTCATCTTCGAGCAGGTAAGGAAGAGCATCGAGGAGAACGGCCCTATCGCAGGATGCAACTTCTGGGGCTGGGGTGGCAGCGGCCGTCCACGTGACCTCGTATGGCAGGCCGGCGACGACTTCCTGTGTGACCCGCCACACGAGCCACAGGGTTGGTATTCAGTGTTTGACAACGACACAACCACAATCGAGACTATCAAGAAGTATTCAAAGGAAATCAACAAATAAACAGATACAACTATGTACAAGAATGACAATCGCATTGTAGCTACACTTGACGCAGGCGGTACTAACTTCGTGTTCGGCGCCATGAAGGCCGGAGAGTTCATCATTGAGCCGGTATCGGTTCCTGCACAGTCACACGACCTCGACCTGTGCCTGCAGAACATGGTCAACGGATTCCGCCAGGTATTCGACAAACTCGAGGAGAAGCCTGTCGCAATCAGCTTCGCATTCCCTGGCCCTGCAGACTACCCTAACGGCATCATCGGTGGCTACCTCCCCAACTTCCCATCGTTCCGCGACGGCGTGGCATTGGGTGCGTTCCTTGAGAAGCAGTTCGGTGTTCCCGTGTTCATCAACAACGACGGTGACCTCTTTGCATACGGCGAGGCTCTCTGCGGCGCGTTGCCAGAGATCAACAACCGCCTGAGGGAGCTGGGTTCCACAAAGCAGTACAAGAACCTCATCGGCTACACATTGGGTACAGGATTCGGTATCGGTGTGGTTATCGACAACCGCCTGAACCGTGGTGACAACTCATGCGTGGAGACATTCTGTCTGCGCCACAAGGAGATGCCTGAGGTCATCGTTGAGGAGGGTGTAGCAATACGTGCCGTGAAGAGAGTATACGGCGAGAAGAGCGGCAACCCCGACCACGGCCTCACTCCAAAGGACATCTGCGAGATTGCCGACGGCACACGCGAGGGTGACCGCGAGGCTGCAAAGGAGGCGTTCGCATCACTCGGACGCATTGCAGGTGCTGCCATCTCTACAGCAGTCACAATCATCGACGGTCTTGTAGTAATAGGCGGTGGCGTATCGGCTGCAAGCCACTGGATCATGCCTGCACTGCTTGAGGAGATGCGTTCAAAGCTGCACACTCTTGGCGGTGACGAGGTAAGCCTTGTACAGATGAAGGTTTACGACCTTGAGAACGCCGATGAATTCGAGCTTTTCGCAAAGGGCGAGGTAAAGAAGGTGAAGGTTTACGGCGAGGAGAGATACGTGGACTACGACAGCCAGAAGCGTATCGGTATCGCAATCTCAAAGCTGGGCGCAAGCAAGGCTGTCTCTGTAGGTGCCTACGCGTTTGCATTGAGTGAACTTGACAAAAAATAAAGTAATAATATAGCAGTTGACCCAACGAGTATGTCATCCCGACAGAGCAAAGCGACGAGGGATCTCTAAAATAATATACGAGATATCTCCCATACGGTCGATATGACACTATCGCCTATTATGGTTTGGGGTCAACACCTATGAAGCTGTTTAAATTTCTAAAAAAGTTTTTCTTATACTATAAGTCGCTGTTTCGTTGTTTTTTATATTCAAAAATGTCTGTTTTCTTCTTTTTCACGGTTACGTAGCCCGCTACGCGCCCTGCAAAAAATAATAAAACACCCTATTTTTGCTCTATAAAAAACTTAACGATATAAATTTAAACAGCTTCT
>JAFYWE010000075.1 GCA_017558165.1 Bacteroidaceae bacterium | reverse complement strand
TGAAAACAAGCGGCCTTACATTGGATTTTTCAACGGTGCCCTTTCGCCGTCGGCGACGGATTACCTTTGCAATGGAGTTCGCAATGCCCTTATCGCGTATAAAGGTAATTCCAAAAGAAATCCGGCACCGTTGAAAAACACAGCTTAAACCTTTTTGATTTTGTGATTAAGCGGCAGGACTGTTTGACTGCTAGTTAGACGCTCGCTTTGGCGAACGGCTAACTGAAGGAGTCCCGCACCGCCACAAAATCAAAAAGAAAGTTTAAGTGGCAATGACGATTCGACTGAAGGATGTTGCTTGCAACTCCTGAACAAAGAACCATCAGACTGTTTTTCCCGTGTGCCGGGCCTTTTCGTCCTTTTGGGCGCCAAAAGGACATGAAAGCAAGACTTGAAATAATATACAAGTGAACGGTTAAGGTTGAGAACTGCTATAGAATACAAGCAATAGAACCTTTGTTAAATTGGTGATAGGACACATACAAAAGGGGGCTACCTCACGGCCTCCCCCCTGTCAGTTATAAATCACATTCTTACGAATTCATACTCATAAGGAATTCATCATTATCCTTGGTTCTCTCAAGACGGTCCTTGACAAATTCCATAGCCTCCATCGGAGTCATATCGGAAAGATACTTGCGGAGAATCCACATACGGTCAAGTGTCTGACGATCAAGCAACAGGTCATCGCGACGTGTAGACGATGCTATGATATTCACAGCAGGGAATACACGCTTGTTAGCAAGCGAGCGGTCGAGCTGGAGCTCCATGTTACCGGTACCCTTGAACTCCTCGAAGATAACCTCGTCCATCTTTGAACCGGTATCGATGAGAGCCGTGGCGATGATTGTAAGCGAACCACCGTTCTCGATGTTACGCGCTGCACCGAAGAAGCGTTTCGGCTTGTGCAGGGCATTGGCATCGACACCACCCGAGAGCACCTTACCCGATGCAGGAGAAACCGTATTGTAAGCACGTGCAAGACGTGTGATAGAGTCAAGGAAAATGACCACGTCGTGACCGCACTCAACCATTCTCTTGGCACGCTCAAGCACAATGCCGGCAATCTTGACATGACGCTCGGCAGGCTCGTCGAATGTAGAGGCAATGACCTCGGCATTCACAGAACGCGCCATATCGGTAACCTCCTCGGGACGCTCGTCAATGAGTAGCATAATCATATATGCCTCGGGATGGTTTGCCGCAATCGCATTCGCTATATCCTTGAGCAACATTGTCTTACCGGTCTTTGGCTGTGCAACGATAAGACCACGCTGTCCCTTTCCTATCGGTGAGAAAAGATCAACTACACGAGCCGAAAGATTATCGCGACTGCCACTGCAAAGAGTAAATTTTTCCTCAGGGAAAAGCGGTGTAAGGTTATCGAATGACACACGGTCGCGTACAAGCTCGGGCGAAGCACCGTTTATGCGGTTCACCTTTACCAACGGGAAGTATTTCTCGCCTGCCGAAGCCGGACGTATGATACCCTCTACCACATCACCGGTCTTGAGACCATAGAGCTTTATCTGCGACTGCGATACATACACATCATCGGGTGATGCAAGATAGTTGTAGTCCGAAGAGCGCAGGAAGCCATAGTTGTCGGGCATAATCTCAAGCACACCCTCAACCTTGAGAACATCGGCAAAATCATACTGCTGCTTTGCAGGCGCCTGTTCCTCGCTGTTCTCCTGACGGCGCTCGTTATTGCGCTGGTTACGCTGGTTGCGGTCGCCACGCTCGTTATTACGTTTCTGCTCCTTGTTGTTCTTCTCAAACTTTCCGACAAGCTCCGAAGGTAAATCTACCGGCTCGCTGGGAAGTTCCTCAATTGCCACGAAAGCCTCGCCTTCGATCTCGTTTTCAAGAGCAGTAACAGCATCAACAACAGCTGGTTCCTCGGCTACGTTCTCCTGAACAACCTCCACCTTCTTTGACTTACGGCCACGTTTTTTCTTGGCTGCAGGCTCTGATGCAACAACAGGTTGCTCCACAGCGCCAGAAGCCTCAACTGCCACAGCCTCAACGATGGCTTCCTTTACGACAACATCCGCCTTTACAGGCTCCGCAACAACCTCCTGTACTGCCGCTTTCTTTGGCTTGCGTCCACGCTTCTTTGGCGCAGCAACCTCAACAACAGCCTCAGCATTCTTCTCCACTGCAGGTGCCTCTACAACTGGCTGTGCGACATTCTCCGCCGCAACGGTCTCCTTTCTTGGCTTCTCGTTCTTTGGAGCTGCGGTCTGCTCCTTCTTTGGCTCGTTCTTGTCGAGCTTCACTGCCTTATCACCTGTAGCGGTATACACTTTACTTGGAGAATCGGGCTGGATGCGGTGTCTGCGGTGTTCGCGACGATTCATCCTGTTCTCCTCCTTTACCACAGCCGGCGCACCCGCCTTGCTGTTCTGCATGGCCTGACCATCAAGAATGCGATATATGATTGTATCGCGGTCAAGGGATTTGTACCCCTTGATACCAAGTTCCTGAGCTATGGATTGCAAATCGGCAATCTCCTTGCTCCTCAATTGTTCTATATGATACATAAATTAGAATATGGAACATCACTGCCATGGAAGACAGGCGCCCACAATTAGGAATCTATAAAGATTAATGAATTATTTTGATTGAAAACGTAAAGGAAAGACCTCTTTACGCACTATATTACAATGCAAAGATAGAGGTTTTGTTTAAAAGCATATATACAAAATGGCACTTTTTTACATTTACATACCTTTTTAGGAGGTTCGCAAGCCACTTTCACCACTCTGGACAAGAAAAAAATCCTTTGGAAGCGAGCGCAGGAGCACTCCACTACCAAAGGATATATCATGTCTTCGACATATGCGTCAAGAATCACATCTGGTTCACCTCATTTATATACTGCAGCACCTCGTCACGGCCGACAGAGCTCTCCGAAGAGGTAACAAACACGGGAGGAAGCTCCTCCCACTCCTCGAGCAGGCGCTTCTTGTACGCCGCGATGTTGCTCGCGAGGGCAGTCTTTGTCAACTTGTCGGCCTTCGTGAAGATAATTGAGAACGGCACCCCGTTCTCGCCAAGCCACTGGATGAACTCAAGGTCAATCTTCTGCGGCTCATGACGGCAATCTATGAGCACGAACAACAGCGTCATCTGCTCACGGTCAAGGATGTAGCCCGAGATAATCTCCTGCAACTTCTCATTCTGCGACTTGCTGCGCTTGGCATAACCATAGCCCGGAAGATCGACAAGATACCACTCATTGTTTATTATAAAGTGGTTTATAAGCAGGGTCTTTCCTGGTGTAGCTGATGTCATCGCCAGTTTCCTGCGACCTGTAAGCATGTTGATAAGGCTCGATTTGCCCACATTCGAACGGCCTATGAAGGCATACTCGGGCTTTCCGTCCTGCGGACACTTGCGCACATCACTGTTGCTAATGACGAACTCTGCAGTCTTTATTATAGGTTTGTTCATCTCTTTAATGTTTTATACCGCGAAGATACGACGTTATCCAAAGAAACGCAAGCGCAAAAGAGCCAAAATACCGTCAACGCGAAATCTTCATACCCACAAAGAACGTCCTTGGCTGTGTAGGACCATAGAAATAACCCGAATCGCGGAACTCACCCTTGTCAAGATCACCCTGGAAACTGTCAAGCATATTCTGTACTCCCGCATTTACCTCAAGGTTCATGTGGTCACGCAGCACAAAGGTATATGCGGCCTTAAAGTTAAGATCAAGGAAATCAGGGGTCACCTCCATGCGGTCATTCTCAATGTATCCCGCATAGTGGGGAACTATCATGGAACCGATATATGTACCCGAGAGAGAGAGG
>JAFYWE010000074.1 GCA_017558165.1 Bacteroidaceae bacterium | reverse complement strand
GTTTCACTTTTGGCGGTTCGTTGTGGCAAATCACGCCCGGAAGCATAAAAGGCAACAGCGAAAAGATAACAGTCAACAACCTTGGTATCCACAACAACAACCAGAGCCTGAAGATTGAAGGTGTTGCCGGCAGATTCATTGAAGATGATTTGAGCATACACCTCAATGGAATGGACGTGGCAACCATAATGGGATTAGTGAACTTCCGCACACTCCTGTTCGGCGGAAAGGCAACCGGTAGTGCACACCTTACAAGCCTCCTCTACCGTCCCGACGTAAACGGACATTTCCACATAGACAGCCTGAGTATTGACAATGGATATATGGGAGACGGCGAACTGGGTATCAGTTGGATGGACCACGACAAGACAATCACTCTTGACTGCGATATACTGGGCAAGGAAACAGCGTCAAAGGTCAGCGGAATACTTTCACCGGCAAGGGATACAATCATGTTGAGGATAGACGCAGACAGACTGAACATAGGATTCCTTAATAAGAAACTGGGCTCGATCATCGGAGACATGCAGGGAACTGCAAACGGCACAGCGTATGTGCTGGGAAAATGGAGAAGCGTCAATCTGAGGGGAGACCTGTTCCTGAACAGCGGATGCAGCGCACGTGTCAAGGCCAACAATGTGACATACACATTCATCGGTGATTCCATACACATGCGCCCGGACATCATTGAGTTTAAAAATATCAGACTCAAGGACAGGGCCGACAACAGAGGAACAATGAACGGAAAAGTGACACACAAGAATTTCTCAAGATGGGCGTGCCACATCGATGTCGAAGCCGAGAAGATGCAGGTCTACGACACACACGATTTCTCAAGCATGCCATTCTATGGAACAGCATATGCGTCGGGCAATGCAAGCATTGTAAGCGAAGGCAGCAGCATAATGCTGAAGGCCGGAATGAGAAGCGAGGCGAACTCCAGTTTCGTATACAACTCATCGACAGCCAGCGGTGCAAGGGACAACAGTTTCGTGACATTCATTGACAGTAACAGGCAAAGCCAGACACAATCTCTGACACCCTATGAAAATTATCAGAGCACATACGACCTTGTTACCAGCAAACTGAACCTTGAGTTCATGCTTGATGTCACCGAAGATTTCCACATTAAGGTCTTCACCGACATGAGGAACGGTGACTACATTGATTTTTACGGTAACGGAGCTATCAATGTCCTGTACGACGACAAGAACGGATTCTCGATGAAGGGTCCGCTGACTCTTGAAAGGGGTACGTACAAGTTCACGATACAGGACATCTTCCCTAAAGAGTTCAACATACAGCACGGAAGTACTCTGTCGTTTGACGGAGACCCGTTCAAGGCAAACCTGAACCTGAAGACAAAGTACTTTGTACCGTCGGCATCGCTCAGCGACCTCACCACAGAGACCGTCAGGAACAAGACCGTAAAGGTAAATTGCGTCATGGATATAAGCGGTACGCTCGAGAACCCGTCATTAAGCTTCGACCTAGAGCTCCCTGAAGGCAGCGGAGAAGAGAAGGAGCTGCTGGCCAGTGTAGCAAGTACCACCGAGCAGAAGAATATGCAGTTCATATACCTGCTTGGCGTAGGCAAATTCTACACCTATGACTACAACAGCACAAACAATGACAGCCACAGCTCTACCGCCATGGAATCCCTGATATCCAACACCCTGTCGGGCCAGCTGAACAATATGCTGGGACAGATCATCGACAATGATAATTGGGACATTTCGGGTAACTTCTCATCAAGCGAGAGAGGGTGGAACCGCATGGAAGTCGAAGGAATGCTCCGTGGCCGACTCCTCAACAACCGCTTGCTCATAAACGGCAACTTCGGATATAGGGAGAACCCAATCGCCAACAGCAACTTCATTGGTGATTTCGAGCTCCAATGGCTCCTTACCCAGAAAGGCAACGTCAACCTCAAGGCATACAGCAAGACTAATGACCGTTACTTCTCGAAGACAAACCTTACCACACAAGGCGCAGGCATACTCTTCAAGTTTGACTTTGACAGCTGGAAATGGTGGAAGAGAAAGAAAAAAAGAACCAAGGATGAGAATACATCAGAGACAGAATGACAAAATTAGACAACCATACATTAATAGAAAAATATGAGAAATTTCATTTCAGTAAAAGATATCGGCAATCTTGACGCGGCAGTCAAGGAGGCATTGGAGATAAAGGCAGACCGTTACAAATACTGCGAACTCGGTAAGAATAAGACCCTCATGATGGTGTTCTTCAACTCTAGCTTGCGCACAAGGCTCAGCACACAGAAGGCCGCCCTCAACCTTGGCATGAACGTCATAGTACTTGACATCAACCAAGGAGCATGGAAACTTGAGACAGAGCGCGGAGTGATTATGGACGGCGACAAGCCTGAGCACATTCTGGAAGCCATCCCCGTTATGGGAAGCTACTGCGATGTCATCGGCGTACGCTCGTTCGCCCGCTTCGAGAACAAGGAGGATGACTACAACGAAGTTATCCTGAACCAGTTCATCAAGCACTCTGGCCGCCCGGTGTTCTCTATGGAAGCAGCCACACGCCATCCGCTACAGAGTTTTGCCGACCTCATCACAATCGAGGAACACAAGACCAAGGCACGCCCGAAGGTTGTACTTACTTGGGCGCCACACCCCAAGGCACTGCCACAGGCCGTCCCCAACTCATTCGCCGAGTGGATGAACGCCACCGACTATGAGTTCGTAATCACCCACCCCAAGGGATATGAGCTTGACCCGGCCTTTGTAGGCAATGCGCATGTCGAGTATGACCAGATGAAAGCCTTCGAGGGCGCCGATTTCATTTATGCGAAGAACTGGTCGGCTTACACAGGCGACAACTATGGTAAGGTCCTCTCCACCGACCGCGAATGGACTGTCGGCGAACGCCAGATGGCAGTGACGAATAATGCACACTTCATGCACTGTCTGCCGGTACGTCGCAATATGATTGTCACAGACGACGTTATCGAGAGCCCTCGCTCACTTGTAATCCCTGAAGCGGCAAACCGTGAGATCTCGGCAACAGTAGTACTCAAGAGGATACTTGAGGGACTTAAATAAGGGAACGGACACAAACACCTTAATATAAAGCAACAGAGAAGAAAGTCAATGACCTTCTTCTCTTTTGCTTTATTTGCTGAATGGTTTATCATCCCCCCAACACTGCTGCATCCATGCCTTAGCCTTGGCCTCAACAGGATTGTCCTGCGGCAACCAGAATGAGAACGACTCGCCGCCATCGGGCAGGAACTGTTGCTTGGCAAAGTGTCCCGGATAGTCGTGAGAGTATTTATATCCGTCGGCATAACCAAGCTCTGCCATAAGTTTTGTAGGAGCATTGCGCAAATGCAACGGCACAGGCAGGTTACCTGTCTCACGCACCGTCTGCATTGCCTTGTTTATGCCCAAATATGCCGAGTTGCTCTTGGGCGAAGTAGCCAGATACACCACAGCCTGGGCAAGAGGGATACGCCCCTCGGGCCAGCCGATCTTTGTAACCGCATCGAATGCGGCATTCGCGAGCAACAGTGCATTAGGGTTTGCAAGACCGATATCCTCGGACGCAGAAATCACAATACGGCGAGCAATGAATGCAGGGTCCTCACCGCCCTCAATCATGCGTGCCATCCAATAGAGCGCCGCATCGGGGTCGCTGCCACGGATTGACTTTATGAATGCCGAGATAATGTCATAGTGCATCTCGCCATCCTTGTCATATGCCGCAGGATTCTGCTGCAGGCACTGCTTGACCTTATCATCGGTAATCACTACCGGTGAATCAGGGTCGCTTTCAACAACAAGTTCAAGGATATTGAGAAGCTTGCGCGCATCGCCGCCACTGTAACGCATGATGGCTGCAGTCTCGCGCAGCTCCACACCACGCTCTTTCAGGATATTGTCAGTTGTTACCGCATAGTTCAACAACTGCATCAAATCGTTTTGTTCAAGCGACTTGAGCACATATAGCTGGCAACGCGACAGCAACGGACG